>CAZDYX010000193.1:795-7100 GCA_964509775.1 uncultured Desulfobulbia bacterium
CAAGGTGGTTTCCCACTAATCCGCGAAGAGCCTTAACCCTTAGCTTCCGGATGAAGCCATTCAATATTTTTTACGGCAGGCGGGACAAAGGGCCTGAAGACGGTCACAAAACGTGATCCTAATCATATTTCCTTTGCAGCCCTGGCAGAGGAGAGGATCAAAGGTCTTGGTCACCGGGTTATACATAAGGGAAATATCCCTATGCTGCTTGCCGATGGAGGCCCGGTAGAAAATCTTCATTGCCGGGGTCCGGACCACCATGATGGTGGCGGGTTCCAGTCTGATCCGAACGCTGTATTTTTTCTGGAGGTCATCTTTTTTCCGTTCCAGCTCCGCCGGCAACTGGGCGATCTTTGCCTTCCGGTCGCTTACGAGCTGTTCTGAAAGCCCGGCCCGTTCAAGGCCCTGTTCCATTTCCCTGGCTAGGCTCGCGTAATATTCCTCCATGTTCGCCAGGTCACGGCGGAAGCGTCTGGTCATGCTCGCGAGAAACGGATCAAGTTCCTCGCTTAGAATGGTTTTTGTCTGTTTTTCAATCCAGGGGATGACCCTTTTCATCTGCTCGTCGGTCCAGTGCCGGGGGGTGCCGGCGATTTTATACTCCTTGCTGACCTGCCCGAGTATTTCGGCCATCTCCGGTACACTGGCGCCGGTCTCAAGATTAAAGATGAGTCTTAAAAGCCCCATTTTCTGTTCATCGCTCTGCGCCAGATACCAGCAGGTAACGAAGAGATAATCGGTGAATACCCGGGCCTGGCTCATAACCCGGCCAACAGAGTTAGGGAAGGTGAATCGCTCCTGGATAAGCCGGTCAAAGCCCTGGCTCTTTAGGTACTCGAAGGAAAGCTCACAGAAGATCACCGGTACCGTGGCGCAGGCGGCATTGACCATTTTTTCCAGGAGCGGTGATCCATATTGAAGTCCATAGGTATCGGTTGTTTCCGGGTTTGATCCCGGACAGATACGGATATGCTCCGGGGTCGCGAGCTGTTCCGCCAGATGCTCGGGCAGCAGGACGTCAAGGGTATGATATTGATTCTCCACCACTGCCCCGTGCGTTTCCAGAAATCGGCTGACAAAATATGTTAGCTCGTGTCCGGGCTCAGAGTTCATAGCTTTCCCCGAACAGTTTCTCATCCAGGGCCTTGGTCTTCAGATATCCGGTCTTTGAACGTTTCAGTCGGCCTGCCAGTTGGTCGAAGAGTTTTTCCCTTTCAGCATCGGAAGCGGCACTAACCCAGATATCATAGACCAGATCGGAGAATTCCTGTTCTTCCTGGACCCGTCCCAAAATCATGTCAATTTCGCCGATAACGAGCTCAAACATGTTGATCTTCCGGTCCAGCACCTCAAGGATATAGTCCTCGACGCTGCCGGCGGTGCAGAGGTTATAGATCATCACCTCTTTTTCCTGACCGATCCGGTGGATGCGGCCGATCCGCTGTTCGATCCGCATGGGATTCCACGGCAGATCATAGTTAACCATCTGGTGGCAGAACTGGAGGTTCCGGCCCTCGCCCCCGACCTCGGTGGCCAGGAGGATATCGCGCTCTTCCCGGAAGATCCGGAGCTGTTCGTCCTTTTGCCGGTTGTCCATGCTCCCATGGAAAAGGGCATAGGGGATCTTTTCCCAGGAAAGGAATTCCGAGACCTGATCAAGGGTTCCCATGAAATTAATAAAGATGATCATCTTCCCCGGCGAGGTCTTTATAATCTTGCGCAGGGCCCGGTTTTTCCCGGGATCATCCATGGTCCGGCACATGGTGTTGATGGCCGTGATTTCCTTTTCCTGGTCAAGGAGAAACTCCCTTTTCTCAAGGAGCCGGGTGAGGGTCTGGCTCACGGCCCGGGGCGAGGAACCGGCCATGGCCAAAATATTCTTGAGCAGCAGTCGGTTGCCCGTTCCGTTGGTGGTATTGATCTCCTTAACCAGGGTCGTGATTCGCTCATAGAGCTCCTGCTCGTGGATATTGGGTTCCACCCGGATCGTCTGGGCAAAACGGGAGGGGATCTCCAGTTTTGCCACGGCCCTGGTGTTGCGGATCATTACCTGTCCAAGCAATTCCTTGAGCCTGGTGCGGTTTTGCGGGTCAGTGGGATCGCCCCGGGTCATAAATTCATTTCTGAAGGCCGTTGCCGTTTTCAACTGGCCCGGTTTGAGCAGGGTGATGAGGTTATAGAGCTCCATCAGGTTGTTTTCCACCGGGGTTGCGGTGAGGAGGAGGAGAAACCGTTTTTTGAGGGCATTGACCAGCTTCCAGTTTAAGGTGTTACGGTTCTTCAGATGATGGGCCTCATCCACGATGACGAGATCATATTCCCTTTCGGTCACCAGGTCGAAATGCCGTTTGGACTTGGCAATGTTGATGGAGGCAAGGACAAAGGGGGCCTGCCAGAAGGAATCGCCTCTGGCCCGGAAGTCCTGGTCGTCGGTGGAGGCAAAATAAAGCCCGAACTTGGCCGCCATCTCATCCCGCCATTGACTGACCAAGGGGGCAGGCACCAGGATGAGGGCGCTTTTTACCATCCCTCTCTGGACATATTCCTTGACCACGATCAGGGCCTCGATGGTCTTGCCGAGTCCCACCTCATCCGCGAGCAGGGCCCGACCCCGGAAGCCTCGCAGCACCTTTTTTGCGGTCTCTTCCTGATACCATAAGGACCGGACGTCGGTGAGACCCGCAAGCGAGATAAGATTTTCAAAGGATTCCTCAAACCGGATCTGGTAGCCCTCCAGTGCAAGTTCATACTGCTCCCGCGTGCTCAGGCAAGTAGTATTGAAGGCCTTTTCAAAGGCGGTCGTGTCCACCTCCATGGCGATGTCGATCTCCGGCAGGGATATCGGTGCGGCCTTGGGAAGATCGACATCGGCCGCAGGAACCGGGGGCGGGGAGGCGGGCACGGCTGAGGTCTGCGGCGTGGCCGGCGTTTGCGCCTCTATTTTTTTTCGGACCTCTTCCATCTGCAGAAAATAGGTACATTGCTCTTTAAGCCGGAGAAGGTGGGTTTGTGTCTTTTTCTTGTCCCGGCTGTTCATTCCCGGCAGAATGGTCGAGGCCTCATCAATAATCCTCAAGGCCTCCTGATATTTTTTTCCCCTGATCAGGATTTCTGCCAATCCCAACAACTGGGTGTCGGAGAGCAGGCCCTGGGTATAAAGTCCCCAAACCCCTCTTAACTCCACGAGTGGACGTTTGAGTTGATAACCGAGATGGGCCAGCATCTTTAACATCCGCTCATTCTTCGGATCATAGCGCAAGCCCTGCTCAAGATGGCCCAAGGCCTTTTCCCACTCTTTTTTTTCAAAAAACCATTGGGCCTCATAATAGAAAAAATCCACCCTTTCTTTAAGCTGGATCTTTTCCAGTTTTTCGCGCCGTTCCTTCAGCCGCGCCTTCTTTTTTGCCTTTCTTTTATCGTCTTTATTGATAGCCATAAACGGGAACAGCCTGTTATTTCTGGACGAGCCCTTAGTATGCGGGAGGAGAATGATCTTTACAAGCGGCTCATGTGGTCCCTGATGAAGTCTTCGATAAACATGTCGGTAATCGCATCATTAAACATCGCCATGTCGAGCTGTTTGGTATAGACGGTCAGCTTGCCCAATACCTCCAGCCGCGCTTCGATGGCTGGCAGCTTGTATTTGGTGAGCATCGCATTGACTACATCCTCGGTAACCTTCACCCGGAGATCCATCTTTCTCAAGATCTCCGATATCAGCCGTACCCTTCTCAGCTTCCGGTCCGGCGAGGCTCCTCCCCCTTTAAAGAAAAACTTGATATAGTTATCATTCCTGTTTTCGCTGGCATAGGCCTCAACCATGGAGAAGTGGTAACCAAGCTTCAGGCTGAAGTTCATATAGTTGAGAGAGATTATTGCATAGCTCTTCGAGATAACCTTTTCGATCGCCTCTCCTGATTTGGGGGCACTAATAGCAAGCATGCCGCGAATCCCCTGAACAGCCGGGGGCTTTGCCTCCGGCCATTTCATCTCCTTCAACCCCTTGACAAAGGAGTGAAACGGAATCGAGGTGATGTCTTCGATCGCCACCTTTTGGCGCTCGTCCCTCAAGCCGCCGCTGATATCGAGCACATGCGCTTCCATAGGGATGCCGGTATTGAGGTCGCTGGTCTGGGTGCGTAAGCCTCTCATCTCCCCCGTCTCGGCAAAGTTGATAGCAACCATGAGATCCTCGAAGCTCTTTACCTCCTGGGTCCGGCCGCTCATGAATATGATCTCGGTCATTGCCTTTTCATGAATAAGTCTGGTGATATCATGCAAGGTCCGGCAGGATTCCTGCTTGAAACTTTCATGCTCGGGATCTACCAGATGAAGGGGAACGATCCGGGAAAGCGCCTTTTCAAGGGTCTTATAGAGAGATGTCTCTTTAAACGGTGAATAACTGCAACTGGCCGCCGGCATTATCGTTAAGAGCTCATCTACCCTGCCCGCATAGACAACGCCGTTTATGGCGTCCACGGTCACTTCCTGACCGTTTTTAATAACCTTGGTCGCATTGCCGATGTCAAGAATGGTGGGGATGCTGTACTCCCGCGACAGCGTGGCCATGTGGCCGGTAACCCCGCCCACATCGGTGAGAATGGCGGCGGCCTTATGCATGATGGTCACATACTTGGTATCGGTGTGACGCGCCACGAGCACCGCGCCCATGGGAAAATCTTTCAAGGCCGCTTCATCCTGGAGCACAAAGGCCCGGCCATGACCTATGCCCTTGCAGGCAACCACGCCCTGATCAAGCAGGATAACGGCATTATCAAGTCTTTTCGGGAGGGACGAGAAGGGCTGAGTAAAGGTAAATGCCTGAAGAGGGCGGCTTTGGAGGATGATGATCCGATCATGAACGTCACATGCCCATTCGATATCCTGGGGACAGCCAAAATACTGCTCGATAGCCGACCCGTAACCGGCAAGCAGGCGAACCAGCTCGTCGGTGAGGCATGGTCCGGCCTGCATTGCCGCCGGGACCTCGACCTCTTCTATATCTCCCCCTGCCTTACAAACGAGCATGACCTTTTGTGCGGGTATCCTCCGGTCGATGGGCGTGTCGTTATCCCTTGGGACCTCAAAGGAATGCGGCGTGCCGGTTCCATCCACCACCTGCTTCCCAAGTCCCCACACCCCATTGATGATAATCACCTCGCGGTTCCGGGCATTAGGATCCCGGGTATACATTACCCCCCCTGCTCGGGCCTGAATCATGCGCATGACCCCCACCGCCATCACCAGGTCCTCCACGGAAAAGCCCTTTGTCTTGGAGTAATACAGGGCCTTGGGGGTAAAAAGACTGGCGACCACGGCCTTGTATCTTTCTGGAATCTTTTCCAGGGGGACGTTTAAAAAGGTAGCGTACTGGCCGGCGAAGGTGAACTGACCATCCTCATGGATGGCGCTGCTCCGCACCGAAACAGTAGAAGCAACATCAAGCCCTTGACCTTGCAGACCCTGAACCTGCGAACAAAAGCCGCTGACCGCCCGGGCGATTGCGCGCTCAAGCTCCGCGGGGATTTCCGCCGCCTGCACCAGGACCTGTATTTTTTCGCATAAAGGGACAAGTTCATCGAGGTTCGTGACATCTATGGAGGCCAGGTGCCGAGAGATTTTTTCAGTAAGGCGGTTATGCTCCATAAACCTCCTGAAGGCAGTGGAGCTGATGGCAAATCCTTCCGGCGTGGAAAGCGCCAGGCCCTTTTCGATCTCTCCCAGATGGACGTTCTTGTGGCCGGCGATCAGCGCCATTTCTTTGCTAAGGGCAGCAAATGGCAGGACGAGCTCGCTTTCCGGGAAAATAGTCCTTTCTGCAAGGATAGCCTGAAGTTCCGCCTTGATTGCGGCGTGGATCGAGTAGAGGTGCCGGTATTTGTTATCGGAAAGAAGGTTTACATATTCGATGAGCTTATGAACGCCTTCAATGATCGATAGGGTCATGCCGTGGAGAAACTCGCGGTCAAAGGAATGTTCCCCCTCAAGCCTTGCCTCCATTTCGGCCATGAGGGTAAGAACCCGGTTGTTTTCAGCAAGAAGACTCTGGAAGGTAAAGTACTTGTTTCGCAGGGCGTCTTTTATGATTACGCCTTCCTGCTGGCCTTGAGTTTTCTTTTTTTCAAAAATCCGTAAAAAATTTGCCATGGGTGCTCACCAGATGATGGTCGTAACAGTTGGGCTACAGGTCCATATTTAAGGTTGAAGAGCGATCTTCACATATCCAAAAGCTTTTGTAAAGGCCGAAGGCCATGGATTAATGGTCTCGTAACAAGTCGAAATCCATCGTTTTTCGTCATTCCGGC
>CAZDYX010000194.1:0-6811 GCA_964509775.1 uncultured Desulfobulbia bacterium
CGTCTCACATCTCGTCTTTCTCTATTGCTAACAGGCTAAACCCCTTCAGACTATCCACCTGAGTAGTTACGAAAAAAATCAAGGCTAAGTGGCATCATTGAAACGCATTCTCTTCTGGATACTGGGTATTTCCGCCGGAATTTTCGCCCTGCTGCTGGTGGTTTATACCTTGCGGGCCGTTATTTTTGGGCCTTACTTAAAAAGGACGCTCGCCTCAACGCTTGAGGCCAAGCTCGGATTGACGGTTACCATTGACGAGTTTTCCGGCACCTATCTGACCGGCATTACGATCAAGGGGATAAAGACCGTGGAGGCAGGGCCCAAGGGCCCGCTGGCCAGGCTTGATCTTGAGGCTATAAGGCTTTCCTATTCGCCCCTGGCGCTTTTCTCCGGACTGGAATCATTTTTGACCGGCATGCGGATAGAGGTCAGCTCCGGGACGATCGAGATCGATGCCGGCGGAAAACCAGGTGATGAGGACGAAAAATCTTCCCGGCCGCGAGTCTCGTTCGGGTTCCCCGGAATCCTTCCTGAAATTATACTTACCGACACCAGGGTCGTAATCCGGGGAAGGACATTTGCCGCCACGTTTTCCGGACTTGACGTCGAGGTCACCCCTTTTTCCCCCTTGGCAGCCAATCAGTCCCTAACCTTAAAGGCCGCGAATGCCTTGCTGGAACGCGAGGCCGTGGAGGTCTTCCGGGGGGCCCTGTCAACGAGACTCCTCTATAATAAGGACCAGCTCTTGGTCTCGGATCTCACCGTTTCTGGTCAACCTCTGCTGAAGACGGCCCGGCTGGATCTTTCGGAACTTGCTACGGGACTCATCCGCTGGAATGCCAATCTTAATCTTCCCCGGCAAGGGCTTACCTTTTCCGGCACCTATCAACATCCTCTCCTTGAGGCCCGATTTGAGGCAGGCGACCTTGATCTCAATATCCTTTCCACCCTGGGACTCTTTCCCGGGAATATCCTTGCCGGAGATCTCTCTCTTTCCGTTGCCATTCATCTTGACACCACCAAACCCCAGGATTTTTCCGCAGAACTTACGGGCCGCATACGAAACGGCCTGGTTAAAGATTCCATTGTGGACCTCGACATCGAGGCCACGGCAGAAGGCAAGACCATAAGGATCAAACAGCTTGACGGCCGGTTGGATAATAATTCCGCTACGCTGCGCGATATCGAACTGGCGCTCGAACCGATCATGAAAGGACAGGGCCGGGAACTCCTCGCGCGAGCTCATGGATCGTTTGATCTGGTCCTTAAAGATATTCCGTCCCTTCTTGCCCTGTTCAACCTTAATGAGAGGATTTTCCCGGCAAAACTCCCGTCCCATCTCCTTAAGCTTAGCGGCAACCTAAAGGCCGGAAAGCTCTCCATTGCCCAGGGCCTGCTTGAGTCCCAGGCCGGAATCATTTCCTTAAAGGAGAGTGAAATCGTCTTTCCTATCGAAAAATGGGAACCAGGGGAGGTGAAGATAGACACGGCCTTAGCAATTGACGTCCCGGATCTTAAAACTCTGGCCGGGCTCTTTGGCCGGCCGGAAGCGTCCGGAAGCATCAGCGGGACACTGAAGATAAACGGCCCGATAAAGGCGATAAAAGGTACTTGTTCCGTTACCGGGAGCAATCTTTCCTTAGAAGGTATTGCCCTTGGCGACCTGTCGCTTGTTGCCGGGGCGGATTCCCGCCTGATCACGGTTAACACCCTTGAGATCCGGCAGGGACAAAACCGGCTGAGCGGCCACGGCAATATTGCCTTGCCGACGGGACGTCTTAAGGGGATCTCCCTCTCCGTAGACCTTCGAGATCTGAACCCCTTTGCCCCGCTCCTCGGTCTCAAGGAAGGAAGGTCTTTGGCATCGCTTACTGCAAGCCTGGAGGCGAGCGGTCCCTTTCTAAACCCGGACGGAAGTCTCGCCCTTGATCTTGCGGAGTCGAGGTGGAAGGGCCTGGAGATTCATAAAGTCCGGATCAGGGCCGACAAGTCCGGGGCCATTATTCGGATACCGCAGGGAGAACTCGTGACCTCGGCGGGAGGGGTGTCGGTCGTCGGAACCCTGACCTACAGCCCGCAGGAAAAGAACGTCCCGGCGGATATTGATTCTCTGACCTTGCGTCGGGAAGGCCTTGAGCTCCAACTGGATGGGCCGGCCCATCTACTCCTTTCGAGCAACGGCATAGAATGCACGAACCCTATGAAGCTTTCCGGCGCTACCGGCACGGTCGGGGTACAGGGGGTGCTGAGTCGCCAGGGGATGAGCGATCTTACCGTAACCTTCTCCCGGTTTATGGCCACTGATTGGTTGGCCAACATTGGCCAGAACCGTTTCCTGGTCGAGGGGCTCGATGCCCGGGTGCATCTTTCCGGCCCCCTGTTGCGGCCGCAAATTATTGCCCAGGGAAATATTGCGAAGCTGGCCGGCAAGGATGCCCCCCTGTCCCTTGCCGGCCTCTTTGACCTTTCGTATTCTTCGGAAGGCGTCGTTATCCATTCCTTTGAGTGGACCGCGGCCGGGGGGCACCGGATTACCCTGTTAGGCAACATCCCCTTTGATCCTATAGGCGAGAAACGATTCTTGCCGGGGGAGATTTCCTTGACCGGCCGGGCCGAGGTTCCGGAAATCGCGATCCTCTCCTTTTTCCTGCCGGCAGGCATGGCAATGAACGGCAGGCTTTCGGCTGACGTTGCCCTGCGCGGCACCTGGGATGATCCATTCGGCCAGCTCCGGTGGTTTGCTAAAGACCTCATCCTGCCCGAGTCCATAAAACCTTGTCCTCCCGGACCATTTGCATTGGACGGGGAAATTACCGTACAGGGGAGTGAGGCCCGGCTCAAAGATTTCCATCTTGAGGCCCAGGATGTGGTCCTTACCGCCTCGGGCCAGTGGGACGGGATGCCACAATTTGGTAACGCCATAAGGGGGGGCATAATCCCTTTAGATGGAATGGTGTCCGGCCAGGGCAGCGTGAAAGGTCGAGATATCGGTTGGCTGGCCGACCAGATCAAGGGAATCAGGCGGTTGTCCGGGGCCGTGGACGCGGAATGGTCTGTAGGTGGTCCCATCCGTCAGCCCGAGGTCAGCGGCACCCTTTCCCTGACCAATGGTGAATTCCGACCCGACTCGGCAACGGTTCCGCCCATAAAGGCCGTGTCCGCCACGATGGCGGTAAAAGGTCGGACCATTACCTTGGAAAACCTTGTCGGCGAACTGGGAGGATCCCCTTTCAGACTTTTTGGGACCTATACCATGCCAATTACCGGGGCACCCAACGTGGATCTCAATCTGGTCGGCGAAAATCTGCTTTTATTCCGCAATGACACCGTAAAGCTGCGTGCGGACACGGATCTTTCCGCGCAGGGCCCGGTGAACGCCCTTACCCTCAGCGGAGCCCTAAGTATTACCGACGGGGAGTTCTCAAAGGACGTGAATTACCTGAGTCTATTGCAGGGGGATAAAAAGGTGAAGACCGAAAAGGGTATCCGGCTCTTTTCCTTTCGAACCTTGCCGCTCCGGGATGCCAAATTTGACGTACATATCTCGGCCAAGGAGCCTTTTCTTATCCGTAACAATGTGGCTACCGGCGGCCTGCGGCCCGAACTGACCTTGTCCGGCAACGGTGAGATCCCGGTGCTCCTGGGTATCGTGTATGTGGATACTACCCGCATCATTGTTCCGGTCGGCCGCCTGACCGTGGAATCAGGGCTTATCCGATTTTCCGAACATGACCCTGATCATCCAACCGTTGATCTCGTTGGCAGCACCCGCATCAAAGGCTACTCCATTTCCATGCTGGTGGAAGGCCCCTACGATGAGCCGGTGGTCACCCTTTCCTCTGTTCCTCCCCTGCCTGAAGAGGACCTTCTTCTCCTGGTCCTGACCGGAAATCTCCCCAAGAATAATCAGGAACAGGATAGTGCCCGAAAAAAGGGGCTTGAGGTGGTTGCCTATGTGGGCCAGGAGATGCTTGCCAAGTTGTTCCGGGGTGAATCCGTTGATTTTGAGGATTCGGTCCTGGATCGCTTTGAACTGGAGATAGGCAAAGGGGTGACCCGTAAGGGTGATGAGACCATTGAAGCCCAGTTTCGGCTGGCCGATCGGGTGTTTGCCAAGGATGGAACCCTGAATATGCTGGCCGAAAGGGATATGTTAGATAACAAAAACACCGGACTGAAGATTGTCTTCCGCTTTAAGTAAGTAACAATATGGGGAAAACCAGGAAACTCATCAAGCTTTTCGTTATGTTCATGGCCCTTTGGTGTTGGTGCCCCCAGGGTTGGGCCGGCATCGACGATAAGGCACAGTCTTGTCCCTTTGAGATCCGTTTTACGGGAAACCAGGCCCTCTTGGCCAATACCCTGCGCCAGGCCGCTGCCCAGGAACTTGAGGATTTCGGCCGGCTTGGATGCCGACGGGCCGATGCCGATGATGCCGCCTTTCAGATGGAGACCGCCTTTCGAAAAGAAGGGTATGCCTTTGTCAACGTTGATTTTCGTTACGAATATGAGCAAGAAAGGTTAGTCGTCATCTTTGAGGTCTCAGAGGGGCCGCGGGTCTTGATCAACTCCATCGAGTTCGAGGGTAATACCGCCTTTTCCAAGGGGGAACTCCGCCCCTTTTTCATCATCAAGAAGCCCGGCCTTCTTGACCTCGGGAACATGGCCTTTGTGGAAGAGGATGTGCGGGCCGGCATCTCCGCCATCCAGGAACTCTATATCCGCAATGGGTTCCTGGATGTGGAGGTGGCGGCACCAGTTTTTGATTTTTCCCCTGACCAAAGCCGGATCATTGTATTGGTCCCTATCCGGGAGAAGACCCGGTTTGTCATCTCGGAAATCCATTTTTCCGCAGATGTCGAGGCTGATCTGGGGCAAGACCTTAAGGAACTCCAAGATTCCCTGGTCAACACCCCTTATTTCCCTCGCCGCAAGCTCGTGCTGCAAAGCAAGATCGTTCAGCTCTATGTCAATCAAGGATTTCCCGAGGTGGAGGTGGTCATCAGCGAACAGGCCGGGGAGGAAGAGGGAAAGGTCGTCCTCGTGGCCGCCATCCAAAAGGGGGAAAAGGTGCGGATCACTAAGATCATGATCAGCGGCAATGAAAAGACCCGGCCCGACTTTATCCGCAATCGCATCGCCTTCCGGATTAACGATATCTTCAGCCTTGATAAGCAGCGGGAAAGCTTTCGCCGGCTTTATCGGACGGGACTTTTTTCCAAGGTAAACATTGAGCTGCAAAAAGAAGAGAAGGATACCAACCGAGGGATCCTCCAGGTCAAGGTGGAAGAGGTGCCGTCCCGGGAGGTATCTATTGAACCTGGCTGGGGTTCCTACGAACAATTCCGGATGCGGTTCGGACTCCGGGACCGGAACCTATTCGGCACGGGCCGCATCGCCCGCACCGAGCTCGGGTGGTCCCTCAAAGGGGAAAGCCTGGTCCAGGGCTTTACCGACCCCTGGTTCCTCAACAGCAGCGTGACCGCAGACTTTCCCATCTCCTACCAACGCCGCGAGGAACCCTCATTCACCCGCAAGGAGACCGGGATTTCCGCGCTCTTTTCCAAGGAACTGACCGAGAACCTCACCACCACTGCCGGCTATGTCTACCGTTTCATCGACCTTTCCAATATGGCCCAGGGGGCAACTATCGAGGAGACGGACAAGAATTACAACCTGGCGAGCGTCAGGCTCCAGCTTACCTACGACACCCGGGATGATCTTTTCTTCCCCACCTCCGGCCAGAAGAGCTCCCTCTTTAATGAATGGGCCGACCGATCCCTGGGCAGCGAATTGGCCCTTTACCGGATCACCGCCGGCACCCGCTGGTTTTTTCCGCTCACCTCCGCAGTGGTCGTGGGCCTGCGCTACGATACCGGGCTCGTGACCCCGCGCCAGGGCACGGCCTCTCTTCCCGTGGGTGAGCGTTTTTACAATGGCGGGCAAAACACCGTGCGGAGTTTCCAGGAGTCGGAACTTGGTCCCCATGATCTTACCGGGGATCCCATGGGCGGTTATGCCTATAATGTCGCAAGTATAGAATTCCGCCGCCGGTTTACCGAACATCTGTCCTTCTCCATGTTTTTTGACTACGGCAATATCTCTCCCAATCAGTCACCCATTGAACAGGGCAAGGAGCCCTCTCAAAGCGCATCCGACCTTATGGACACCACCATCAGCGAATATTTTCAGGACTTTCGCGGTGCCGTCGGCTGCGGGTTCCAGTATCTCCTGCCGGTCGGCCCCCTGCGCCTCGATCTTGCCCTGAACCCCACCCCCCGCGAGTCCGAAAATCCCTATGCCCTGCACTTCAGCGTCGGAATGGCGTTTTAGTTTCACAACAAACCGCACAAGAAGGCAAGGCCTTTACTTTACTTTTCGCAAGAAGTATGATTGACCATTACTATGCTATTTCAAATCAAACTATTTCTTCAAAAAACTGTTTTACTCAGCCTTGCCTGGGTTGTGGCCTTTGGGCCGCAAACCTTTGCCTGGGCAGGGGTGAATGTCGCCGATCCCATTCAGATAACTGCCGATCGGATGGAGTCTGACCTAAAACAAGACACCCTCCAGTTCCTTGGTCATGTAGAGGCAAAGCAGGCTGAGGTCATAATTGTTGCCGATCAAATGACGGTCTTTTATGCCCAAAATCCGGAGGCCAATAATCCCAAAACCAACATGAATCGAGAGGTAAAAAAATTATTTGCCCAAGGAAATGTCAAGATTACGAAGGGTGATTGGATAGCCACCGGCAATGCCCTGGAATATTTTGCCCAGGCTGAAAAATCCATCCATTTCTTCTACGAGATGG
>CAZDYX010000194.1:6821-7074 GCA_964509775.1 uncultured Desulfobulbia bacterium
AGGAACGGCGGGTTTTCCTTACCGGCAATGCCAAGGTGTGGCAGGGTGATAATCTGGTAAAAGGCGAACGTATAGTTCTCTATCTTGAAGAGGGCAAAAGCGTGGTGGAACGGAGCGAGCAGGAGCGGGTGCGGGCCTTTATCTACCCGGAGGATAAGGGCAAGGAACAACCGGAGACCAAAGGGGCTACCCCCTGATGCGTCTGGTCGACATAGGACCTCTTAGTGACTTACGGATTATCTTGTTCGAAAAA
>CAZDYX010000195.1:0-1608 GCA_964509775.1 uncultured Desulfobulbia bacterium
CCGTGGCCTTGTCGGGTTACGGCCAAAAAACGGCCTAACCCGACCTACGATTACTTGCGAGTCGGCAACCTGTTGAATTATGGATGGAAAGCAAGTCATACCCCCGAGGAGAAGACGCGTCTTCTCCTCGGGGGTATGTATGTCTTATATCCGCCTATAAATAGATCTCCATCGTGTGGATCTCCCCGGTATCGACCTCTTGAACCTGAAGCCTGAGTTGTTTAGCCGAGGTTGCCTCCCCCGGGAAAAAGATGAAGCCCCGGACCAGATTTCCCGGTTGTACCGATTTGTTCTGTAGTTCCTTGTTGGCCAGGTCTTGCGATATCTGTTGGCCGGCCTCGTTGTTGGACATTTCCGAGGCACCTCCGGCCACGGCCCCGCCGGCCGCACCGACAGCCGCACCCTTCAGGGTTGTTTCGCCAACATTCTGCCCGGTTACGACTCCCACTGCCGCCCCCAACAAGGCACCACCGGCTGTCCCCAACAGCGCCCCCCTGCCTGCCTTTTTCCCGATACCGGCAAATTCGGAACTATTTTCAACCCGTTTATAGGCGGTATTGTTGTCCAAGGAATTCCACATCCCCCCCTGATCGTCCACCAGAAAGGTCTGGTTGGTCATTACCTGGAGGGAGTGAGAACCCTTGTTATCGATAATCACTTGAACCGGTAAGAGGCCGGCCTTCCGGATGTTGTAGCCGAAGGCCTCTTTGGCCCGGTCAGGATCGGCAAAGGCCTCGGCCGCTATTGCGGCACCAGCCACGTTCTGGGTGTTGGTATAGGCGAGGGGATTACGGAAGGCGACCTCCTGACTCTTGTATGAGGTACAAGAAGAGATGAAAAGAAGGATAATAAGGATTACGGGAATACGGATTTTGAAGTATTTACTCATACTGCCTCCATGTCTTGCGGTTAAGATGATCTTTTTCTATGACCCTGTAATATCGCTCAGGCTAACCTGCCGCGCCAAGGGCCTGACGGAGACTGAACTAAGCTCCTCGAGGTCAGGTTGAGCCGGTTGTTGGCCTTCAATCTTAGGTGTTGTTTGTATCTTGTATGTCTGCAGTTTTCGATTGAACTCGAATAACTCGCTGAGTTGTTTGAATACTCTCTCAATCTTTTCCATCTTCCAACCTTTTAATGTCGGCTTGATCCTGAAGGGAATTTCTTTGTCTTTTTAACCAAATAATATCCTTTTTTTCTGCAACATGGGCAATGCCATGTTCCCCTTGGGCAACAAGTGCATTTTTAATAATTATTAAATGTTTTTCGTTTCCTGCAACTAAAAGATCAATGACCATTTGATCATTTCCAATAGCTTTGAAAAAACGCCGAAGAGTTAAAGGGGTGCTTATAAATATCCATGGTTCTGTTGATTCTATATACCCATTTTGCTCAAGAATTTTTCGTGCTTTTTCAAAGTCATTCGGTTCCAGGAGCATATCTATGTCACGCGTGAACCTTGGTTCTACGTAAAAAGCCATGGCGACGCCACCGACGATGGCATATCGAATTTTTTCTTGTTCAATGTGCTTTATTATTTCTGTAAACTCATCGAAAATATTCATAATATGGACCATGTTTTCTCTGAGGCCAACAAGCACTTATCAA
>CAZDYX010000195.1:1618-7020 GCA_964509775.1 uncultured Desulfobulbia bacterium
TCAACCTTGTTGCGTTGGCAGAGCGGCTTTTTGCGAGGCCAACAGTTAAGGTAATGTTCGGTCAGCATTCTGGATCGCGTCAATAAGCCGTTGGATTTTTTCCATGTCTTTTCTGCCGGGGCTTGCCTCTACCCCTGAGTTGGCATCGACGGCAAATGGACGGACCTCCCTGACCGCGTCCCCCACGTTTTCCGGGGTCATGCCGCCGGCCAAGACAATGGGGCCAGGCGGGGCAAGATGCCGGACCATTCGCCAGTCAAAGGTTTTGCCGGTACCGCCCGGCATATCCTGTTTAAAGGTATCGAGCAAAAAACCGCTCACCTTGCCGCGATAGGGGGTAAACTCATCCGCCGAGCTCGCAGGACTTATCCGGAAGGCCTTTATGACCCGGGCCGGGATCAGTTGGCAGTATTCCGGGGATTCATCGCCATGCAACTGAACCAGGGTAATACTGCAATAGTGAATGATGCTCTTAAGGGTGTCAAGTCCTTCATTGACAAAAACGCCGACCGCATCGACAAAGGGAGGAAGGCTGCTGATGATCGCCCGGGCCTCATCCGGATGCACCTTTCTAGGGCTCTTGTCCGCAAAGATGAAACCCAGGGCGTCAATGCCCAGGGCAGCAAGCTCAAGGGCCTCGGAATTATCGGTTATCCCGCACACCTTGATCCGGGTTCGACCGGCCATACATTTTTTTCCTCAGTCATTTCAGGTTACGTCTGAACCGATCCCAAGCAGCCGCCGCAGGGCAACAGCTCGGTCTGGTGCCCGCATGAGGCTCTCCCCGATCAGCGCGGCACAGACCCCGGCATTTTCCAGACCCTCGATATCCATTCGGTCCTTGATGCCGGATTCGCTCACTACGGGAATATGGGGGGGAATTTCCCTTTTAAGTCGATAGGTAGTATTAAGGTCCACCGTAAAATCCTTGAGATTCCGGTTGTTGATGCCGATTAAGGGGCTGCCGGCGCGAAGCGTCTTAACTAGCTCTTCCTCGTCATGGACCTCGACCAGCACATCCATGCCCATTTCAGCGGCCATGGCCTGATAGTCCTCGATCTGTTCCCGCGAGAGGATGGCGGCAATGAGAAGGACGGCATCCACGCCATAGGCGTGGGCCTCCCGGATCTGGATCTCGTCGATGATAAAATCCTTGCGTAATACCGGAAGCCCCACCTTTTCCCGCACCCTTAAGATATAATCAAGCCGACCTTGAAAAAAAGGTTCATCGGTAAGCACACTCATGGCCCGGGCCCCGCCCTGCGCATAACTTACGGCTATGGCCTCGACGTCAAAGTCGGGGCAGATTATCCCTTTCGAGGGCGAGGCCTTTTTGGCCTCGGCAATTATCGCCATGCCGGTCCCATTGGTCAAGGCCCGTTTAAACCCCCGGGGTAAGGCCAGGGGCCTTTCCGGCTTCCGGATGCCGTGTTTCCGCAGCCGGGAAACCTCTTCCCTCTTGGAAATGATTATTTTATCAAGAAACATTGTAACTACTCAGGTTGTTTAGGTTGTTTAGACTGTAGTCTGTTAGGATAGCACAAAGAACGAATCAAGGATACCAACACCTTTTCGGTCTCTAAAAGTTTCGGCCAGTTCAAATGCTCTGAACTTTGTGTGATCTCGCATGGTTATTCCCCCTATCCACCTAAACACCTACAGACTATCCACCTGAGTAGTTACTCGAAAAGGCAATAAGGGCCTCAAGTTTTTTCAGGGCCCGGCCGGATTGCATGGTGTCACGGGCAAGTTCCACTCCCTCCCGGAGGGTTTCTGCCTTGCCGGCGGCCATGATGGCGGCCCCGGCATTGAAGGCCACCATGTCGGCGCATGGTCCCATGCCTCCGGCAAGTATTTCCCGCAAATGGTCCGCCGCCTCTCTTATGGTAGGGGCGCCCATTATGTCCTCTCTGGTGGCGCGGGCAAGGCCCACATCCTCGGGTTTGATCCGGTAGGTGGTAACGACGTTATTATCCATGTCGGCCACCAATGTTTCTCCGGTCACGGTGAGTTCATCAAGGTTTCCCTCGCCCCAGACCACCAAAGCCCTTTTTGACCCGAGCCTGGCCAGAACCTGGGCCATGGTCTCGGTAAGTTCCGGCGCGTATACCCCCAGGACCTGGACATTGGCGCCGGCCGGATTGGTGAGGGGGCCCAGGATATTAAAGATGGTCCTGATTCCGATCTCCCGGCGCGGACCGATGGCATATTTCATGGCCCCATGGAGCAGCGGGGCAAAAAGAAAGCCGATTCCGATTTCCCGAATACAGGCACTGACTTGTTCGGCCGGCAGGTTAAGGTTTACTCCCAGGGCCTCCAGCACATCGGCGCTGCCACACCGGCTCGACACGGAGCGATTGCCGTGCTTTGCCACCTTGCATCCGGCACCTGCCGCCACAAAGGCGGCGGCAGTAGAGACATTGAAGGTCCCGGCTTCATCGCCGCCGGTGCCGCAGGTGTCCACCAGGATTTCGCCGGGGCCGCCGGCCGCGATCCGCGTTGCCTTTTCCCGCATCACCCGGGCCGCGCCGGTAATCTCGGCCACAGTCTCCCCCTTCATCCGTAAGCCGGTAATAAAGGCGCCGATCTGGGCCGGGGTCGCCTCGCCCCCCATGATTTCCTGCATGACCGCGATGGTCTCTTGCTCGGAAAGATCGGTGCCGGTAACGATTTTACCAATGGCCTCTTTGATCACGGCTCTTCTCCTTAGGGTCGGGATGGATTAAAAGTATGGTCGCCGCCCAACCGTTAAGTCCGTTTTAACAGATTGGGATAATCCGTACCGATAAAATTTTTAAGCAGCATCACCCCATCCGGCGTACCGATGGACTCGGGATGAAACTGCACCCCTTCAATGGGTAAGGTTTTGTGGCGCAGGCCCATCAATTCGCCCTGCTCCGAGCGGGCGGTGATAGAGAGACAATCCGGAAAATCGGTCTCCCTGACCACGAGAGAATGATAGCGCATGGCCTCGAAGGGATCGGGAAGGCCGGTAAACACCCCTTTGGCGTCATGGGAAATCATGCTCGTTTTGCCGTGCATGATCCGGGGCGCCGGCACGGTCTGGCCACCAAAGGCCTCGCCGATCGCCTGGTGCCCCAGGCAGATGCCCAAAATCGGCAGTTTACCGGCAAAATATTTGATGGCGGCCACGGAGATTCCGGCCTTGGCCGGTGTGCATGGCCCGGGCGAGATAATCAACCGGTCCGGGTTGAGACGGGCAAGGGTGGCTATATCGATCCGGTCGTTTCTGAATACCTCTACCTCTGCTCCTAAGGCGCCGATGGTCTGGACTACATTATAGGTAAAGGAATCATAGTTATCAATGATGACTATCATTCTTAAAACCCCCTTTCCGCGAGTTCCACTGCCCGGCGCAACCCCTGGGCCTTGTTTATGGTCTCCTCATATTCCCGCTCCGGATCCGAGTCCGCGACAATCCCGGCGCCGGCCTGAACCCAGAGATCCTCCCCCTGCATGACAAAGGTGCGGATGGTGATACAAAAATCCATATTGCCGGAAAAACCAAAATATCCCACGGCGCCGGCATAAGGTCCGCGGCGCTGGGGTTCCAGTTCCTCGATAATCTCCATGGCCCTTACCTTGGGCGCACCGGTGACCGTTCCCGCGGGGAAACAGGCCCGCATCACCTCGAACTGGTCCATGCCCGGTCTTAACCTGCCATGCACACCCGAGACGATGTGCATCACATGGCTGTAACGCTCAACGACCAGGGAATCCCTCACCTCCACCGACCCGTATTGGGCCACCCGACCCACGTCATTACGGCCCAGATCCACCAGCATGAGATGTTCGGCCCGTTCCTTGGGGTCGGCAAGAAGCTCCTTTTCCAGGGCAAGGTCTTCCTCCCGGGTTTTTCCCCGCCTCCTGGTGCCGGCGATGGGACGAAGTTCAATCTCGTCTTTTTCCAGGCGGACCAGGATTTCCGGTGAGGAGCCGATAAGTACGGTCTCTCCCAGCTTCAGGTAGAAGAGATAGGGGCTGGGGTTGATGTGCCGCAACGCCCGGTAGAGAAGAAGGGGGGAAAGAAAGGTCCGGGCCTGAAACCGTTGGGAAAGAACCACCTGGATGATGTCACCCGCCACAATGTATTCCTTGGCCTTCTTGACCATCTCCTGAAATGATTCTTCGGACATGTTAGCGGAAAAATCATGGCTGGGAGAGGCCTTTGAAACCTCAAGCAAAGACGAGGGCAAGGGGCCTTTCAATTGATTGACCAGACGGTCTATGGCCCTTATCGCCTCATTATATACCTGCTCGTGATCCGCACCCTCCAAGATGATGACACAATCGACGATGGTGAGTCGTTGTTTGAGATTGTCATAGATAAGGACAATCCTGGGGATCATAAAGGAGCTGTCCGGAAATTGGGTAGACAAAGGATGAAGATCGGGCAGACGTTCCAGAAAGCGCACCATGTCATAGCCCATGAATCCCACTGCCCCTCCGAAAAAACGGGGAAGCTCGCCGTCCGGCGAGGTCTGGAAAGAGGTAAGCAGATTTTTGAGCAGGGAAAGTGGATCACCCGTCAGTTCTTCGTGACTGTTCTTATGGCTTACTCGGGTGTGGTCGCCGCGGCTTTCAAGGGTCAGGATAGATAAAGGAGTAACGGCCCCATTTTTCGCCGCCCTCAAGGCTTTCCAGCAAAAAGGCGTGCGAATCCGTGGCCGCCACCTTGGCAAAGATGGTGAGCGGCGTGTCCAGATCGGCGACAATTTCTCGGTAAACCGGGATAAGATTGGCCGTCTGGGCCTGGGTATTGAACGTTTCGAACAAGGGTTGATACATCTTTTCTCTCCTATGAAATAAAAAAGCCATGGGCAGGGCGCCTATGGCTTTTTCGCGTTCCGGGTAATCGAGGCGCACACTTACCGGTTCTGTCTACACCACCACCAATTTTCCTGACCGAAACGTATCATCATTTTTTTGTTCAATCCCTTTGGGTATACCCAGGTTATGCTGACTGTTCTATGCCCGCGATAAAGGTATTGACCCGTTTGGTAAGCCTTGCGACCTTTCTGGAGGCATTTCGGCGATGAATGGCGCCCTTGGTGGCACACTTGTCGATTACGGGAATGGCCTGCTTTAAGGCAATCTGGGCCTTCTCCGTTGATTTTTCATCGATTGCCTCCTGAACGGTCCGAATGACATTCTTTACATTCGACTTATTGGCCCGATTACGAGCCCGACGAACCAGGTTCTGTTTTTGTCTCTTGAGTGCTGATTTGTGGTTGGCCAACTTTCTTCTCCTTACAGCTAATGCGTGATATTGGGTTTGGTATCCGAAACAACTTTATTAAAATAATTTTTCTTTCATGTCAAGCTGATAAAATAATGACCCCTGGGTTTTCGCTATAAAAAAAATCATAAGATTCGTTGTA
>CAZDYX010000196.1:0-7017 GCA_964509775.1 uncultured Desulfobulbia bacterium
GATCCAGGCCGGGTCCGCCTGTGTACCTTAAGGCCCTTTTCCCTGGCAAGCGTAACAACCTTCCCTGCCCGATCGATGTTCCGGGGGGCTATGACCAAAACCAGCTCAGGAAAGAGAGAAAACAGCCGGACAAATACCGAAAGAACAATTTCCTCCTCACCCTCATGGGTGCTGCCCGCCACCCACAGGAGGGCCTGGTCGGAAACACCCAAGTCCTTGCGGGTGAATGTGTTATGTATGGCGGCGGGAACGATGCTCGCCTCGTATTTCAGATTGCCCAGCATCTTGACCTTTTCCTTCTCCACCCCGAGGGCGATCATATTTGCCGCATCCTTCTGGGTCTGCATGGCCAGAAGGGTAAAGCATGAAAACAGGGGGCGCCAAAAAAAACGAAACCTCCGGTACCGGGCAAAGGAGTTGGTTGATATGCGACCGTTTACGAGCAGGCAGGGAATTCCCCTTTTGTTAACATTCCACATGAAGTTTGGCCAAAAATCCGTCTCCACCAGGATAAAGAGATCCGGATGTACTGCATCAAGAAACCTGGTAACACTAGAAAACAGGTCAAACGGAAACGGCAGGAAAAGATCTGCCTGACCTTTCATTATATCTGCTGCCCTGGCCTCACCGGTAGCGGTGGTGGTGGAGACGACAAGGGTCCCGGATGGAAAAGCATCCCGAAGCGCCTTAACCAGGGGGTAGACGGAAGATACCTCACCCACGGACAGGGCATGCACCCAGATCCGGGGTCGAGCTTGAGGGAGCCGACCGATCTTCTTTCGGATTCCCCAACCCAGTCGTTGGAAAAAACGCTGCCGGTATTTCTTGGTAAGGCATATTTTGATCAGAATAACAGGGGCAAGGGCGACGAGGACAATGGCTTGGAGAATGTTGTAGAGTAACGCCCAAAGGGGCGTGCCGAACTTCTTGTCTGTTCGCACTGAGGGTTAACCCTTATGACGGTTAAGCTGATGGCGGGCAATATATCGTCTTGTCTTTCGCCAGATACGGATTTTATTTTCCAGTGTTTTCAGCAATTGTTCGGATCTGGGATAACGGCACGGGTAATCCTCGACATTAACATTATCCAACGTTTCCAACCAGGAATCGTCCCGTTCATAGCCGTATTCAATCAAGACCTTCACCAGTTCCGGATGCCTGGACAGTTCCGATTTTATACGTGGCAGATGCCCTTTCCATCCCTTAACGCGGTCCATAGAAAGAGGACGCAGACCTCCCAGGGCATTAATGGCCTTTTCAGAAGGCCTTACGACCTGCTCATATTCCGAAAAAGCAAATTTCTTCGTAAGGAACGGGAACCGGATCATAATCTGTTGTTGTACATCATTGGGATGTTCAACCAGGTCCTCATAACGTACCCTAAAGAAACGCGGATGATTAAAAAGCCGCTTTGCCGCCTGCTCGCACGAGTGCCATACCCTAAAGTTACAGAAATATCGGTCTGGCCTGGAACGATGAATACTGGTCAGCACCGAACGAGGATCGCGTATCATACAGATAACGTAAAGATTGGGATCCAGTTTGAATATCTTTTCCAGATACTTAATATCAGATGGCTGTTTGCTGAAAAAAAGTTCAGGAGCGCCTTCGGGATCTTCAAAGATGCTTTTTTCGTGTTCGCAATAGCCATCGTTAGCAAAACATGTGGCAATTAGCTCAAACATCAAGGTCGTACCACTTCGTGGACATCCAACAATATGCACTCTTTTCATGTCCGACCTGGTTGAAGTTAAAAATCTAACAGCTAACGACCGGTAAATATTCGATAAACTAGCTCAAACCTTGTCTATTTTCTTGGTTATTCTGAGCATTCTCTGACTGTCTTGTGATTCTACGTTTGAGATGTGCCCGTGGTCCTTCAACCGACCGAGATCAGAGATTACTAGACTGTTCTTAGCACACGCGTAACTGTAGAACTCAATAGTTCTCCAAACCACGGGAAACCCCTGCCAATTACCTTCCTTATCTTCACCTATATTTGCATTTGCATAAAACACGCCTTCTTCTGACAAATGTTCACTCACAAAATAAAGGGTATTATTTAGAATTGCATCGCTCATATGAATTAGTACTGAAAATGCCCAAATATAGTCGAACTTCCGCTCAATCACGAGTTGTGAAATATCTGGAGACGATAAGAGTATCGGTTTTTTTTCTTCTAGACCCGCCTCCCTTAACTCCTTTCGACCCTCATCTAAAGTTTCCGCTCTTACATCTAATCCAAAGTAGTGACCCTCCTGAAGGTACGCAATCAATGGTATCCCGCCTCTGAGAGTTCCACAGCCGATGTCGAGAAAATAGTGATCTGGCTTCAAATTCATAGCTTTCAAAAACTGAATCTGAAAATCACGTTTCATTTTCCAAAGACGAGTGGGACCTACCATCGCATGGCGACGTTCTTCTTTGGTTTGCGTCAATGACCTGACGGAGCGCTTCAAAACTCTCAGTATATGATATGCTTCATTCATACTACTCCTAATCTATTTGCTGGTGCTTTTCAAGAAGCCTAACATTTTTCTTGTTGTTGATACTTCCATGATTTTAATACCTCATTTTTAGCATAACAGCTAATTGCAGGATTTAGGTCCGAGTATTTCCGAGGGTATTGTAGCGGATATTCATCGGAGAATGACTCTTCCTCGTCTTGCTTCTCTGCGCCAATTCTTCGATAATTTCAGCGGCGCGCTGCGGCCGACTGTACAGGTCGGTATGGTCTGCATACAGCAAGGCATTGTGCCGCCAATGGTTGCGGTTAGTGGTTGATACCATATGGGTCAATACCGCATTCATCTCCTCCTGTCGAAAATGGTTGCCGGCAATTAACTTGCCGGCCTCAGCCTTTTTCACATGGAAACCGTAGCCGCAGGTTTCCGTGGCCAGTATGGGAAGTCCTGCCACCAGGGCCTCAACAATGACATTACCCGCACTTTCCCGCAACGATGGTTGTAAAAGTATATCGGCGCCGGCCAAAAAACGCGGCACATCGTTCCGGCCTCCGAGGAATCGCACCCGGCCATCCACCCCAAGGCTCCCGGCCAGTTTCTCAAATGGTCTTGATTCCCCTACTCCGACAATAAACAGACAGGTCTTACATTTTATATTTTCCGGAAGGGCGGCCAGGGCTATAATAGAACGGGAAACCCCCTTGGTCCGGAAATGGGACCCCACCATTAAGAGAAATATATCATTCTCGGCCAACTTATATTCCCGACGCACCTGTTCGCGCACCTCCGGTCGACATTCGGCTCGAATACGTTCCTTATCAATGCCGGGCGGCACATAATGGAAACGGCCATCATCAGTGCCGTAGGTGTCGATATAATGTTTCTTTTGCAATTCGGATAAGTACATTATCTCGGTAGGGGAATTAGAAGCAAAAACCGCCTCTTCGAACCGGGAATATACCCTATACCTAGGGGTGAACCGAGAAAAATAATTCCGATAGCGCCTGACGTCATCCACATAACACACATCGGCCGCATAGTAGAGGTCAAGGCCCGGCATCCGATTGAAACCGACAATCAGGTCATACTCCGAGGCCTTTAAAATCTTACCGAGATGCTTGACATAAGACACACATTGACAATGGTTGGTAATTCCCTGATAAGGAACCGGAATTATGTCAACCCCGGGAGGTCGCTCCCCTTTCCAGTACATGGTAAAGACGTTAACCCGATGGCCGCGGCCAACCGTGGCTTCGGTTATTCTCAGGAAGTCACATTCCAGCCCACCGAAGGGGAAATAATTAAACAAACAAAACGCCAGTTTCAAGACCTTTCTCCTGCAGCCGGAGCAAAAAGCATCCCCTTTTTCATTGGAAATATATCCCCCTGGAATGAATGGAGGCTAGTAAAATTGCCAGTTGCATGATAATTTGTTTAACTTAAGTTCCGGGATCAAGACATAAAAATGGTAAAGAAAATCGGAATCAATGCCCATAACAGCTTTTAACTATGCGTGAACGCGAGATTTTATTCCGGATTTATGAGTTGATCAAACCATACCATGCCATATTGGTCAGTGCTATGATCTGCATGGCTATGGTAGCGGCCTTGAGCGCTAGCCAGGCCTATATGGTCAAACCGCTCCTTGATGAGATCTTTTTTAACAAGGACAGATTGCTGCTAAACATTTTGCCCCTCGCCCTCATTATTCTTTTCGTGGTGAAAGGCTTCTTTTTTTATGGTTATTCCTTCCTGCTGAACAAGGTGGGTCAGGCCATTATCAATGATTTGCGCAAAAGGGTCTATACCCATCTTCAGGATCTGCCGCTCTCGTTCTTCCATAAGACCCCCACCGGCGAGATAATTTCCCGGATCATATCGGATGTAAACCTCATTCAGAACGCCGTGTCCCAGGCCCTAGTAGGGACACTCAAGGATTGTCTGCAGGTGTTGGGCCTGCTCGGGGTGATTTTTTATCAAAATTGGCAGCTTTCCCTGGCGTCCTTGGTAATCCTGCCCCTGGCCTTTTTCCCCATAGTCCATTTTGGCCGCAAGCACCGAAAGCTCAGCACCAAAAGCCAACAAACCACGGCCCAGGTCTCCAATATTCTCTATGAGACCATTACCGGAAACCGGATCGTCAAGGCCTTTTGCATGGAAGAATATGAGATTCACCGTTTTTCCGAGGTCGTGGACCGACTGTTCAAGGTAACCTTACGGGACGCCCGGGTACGGTGCCTGGCCCACCCGATCATGGAAATCCTGGGCGGCATCGGCGTGGCCTTCATCATGTGGTACGGTGGCCGCCAGGTTCTTAACGGCACCTCCACGCCCGGCACCTTTTTTTCCTTTCTCACCGCGATCATCATGATCTATGAACCGGTAAAATCCATTAGCAAGGTAAATAGCTCGGTGCAACAAGGCATTGCTGCGGCCATCCGGATCTTTGGGGTGCTCGACATCAAGCCCGCTATCTTAGAACAACAGGATGCCGTACCCTTGCCGCCTCTTTGTGGTCAGATCGAGTTTAAGGATGTATGTTTCAGCTATGACGGAAAAAGAGAGGTGCTAAAGGGGATAAACCTCTCGATCAAGGCCGGCGAGGTGCTTGCCATCGTGGGCCCCAGCGGAGGGGGGAAGACCACCTTGGTGAATCTCCTTCCCCGTTTTTTTGATGTAACCAGCGGCGCAATAACCATAGATAACCATGACCTCCGCGATGTTACCATAAAATCGTTACGCGGTCAGATAGGTCTTGTCACCCAACAGACCATTCTCTTTAATGATACGGTAAGAAACAATATCGGCTACGGCGATCCAAATCGTAACGAGGAGGAGATCAGTGCGGCGGCCAAGGCAGCCCATGCCCTCGATTTCATCACCAGGCTGTCCGAGGGTTTTGGTACGGTGATCGGGGAATCAGGGACTAAACTATCGGGAGGGGAGAGACAACGGCTTTCCATTGCCCGGGCCCTGCTCAAAGATTCTCCCATTCTTGTCCTGGATGAGGCCACCTCCTCCCTGGACACGGAATCCGAGCGGGAGGTACAAAAGGCCTTGGACAATCTAATCAAGGACCGAACCACCTTTGTCATCGCCCACCGTCTCTCCACGATCAAGAACGCTGACCGGATCATTGTTGTCCAGGACGGCCGGATAGTCGAGGAAGGCACCCATGAAACGCTTCTTGCCAGAAACGGCCTTTATACCCTTCTCTATAACATGCAGTAATGACACTCTTATTTCGTTATATCTTCATACAATTTCTTAAAAATCTTTTCGCGGTAACCGCCTGTTTCATGACCATTTATCTCCTGGTCGACTTTTTTGAAAAATTTGATAATTTTCTCGAGGCCGGGGAGTCGGTCTCCATGATGGCCCAATACTTTTTCTGGAGAATTCCCTTCATATTTGAACAGTTGTCCCC
This sequence comes from uncultured Desulfobulbia bacterium, assembly GCA_964509775.1. Taxonomy (GTDB): domain Bacteria; phylum Desulfobacterota; class Desulfobulbia; order Desulfobulbales; family CAZDYX01; genus CAZDYX01. The sequence continues at coordinate 5,893 of CAZDYX010000196.1, forward strand.
GATCTCCATCCTCTTGGGCGGTATTCTTACCTTGGGCCTCCTCCATTATCACCGGGAATTTTTAAGCCTGCAGGCAGGTGGAATAGACGTGGGCCGGATTGTTGTGCCCATCCTTGCCGGGGCCCTCCTTGTTTCTTTCATCATCCTTGCCTCGTCTCAATGGCTTAAGCCTCGTGCCACCTCAATTGCCAACCGAATCTGGCATGAACAGGTCAGGAAGGAAAAACCCAAGGGAATAGAGAGGCAGGGCCGTTTTTATTACAAGGGGAAAAAAGGGATTTATTCCTTTGTCCGCTCCAAAACCGCGACAAACCAGTTCTCCTCCTTTTCCTATGGGGAATGGGACGAATCCTACCGGCTTGTTCTTATGCTCACTGCCCAAACAGCACAATGGAAACCGGAAGGATGGGTCTTGAAAGAGGGGGTGATAAAGGAACTTATGGACGGAAAGGACTATCGGGTTGACTTTTTTGCGCAAAAAAATATGGAGCTGCCTGAAACGCCGGCAGACTTTTTTGTCCCGGAATATCTTCTGGAAGAGACCAGCATAAGCCAGCTCTTTATCCGGGCTCTGCAAACGCCCTTATCGGAGAGAACGGCCTGGGTCGATTTTCACGGCCGCATCTCCTATATCTTTCTCAGCATACCCATCCTGGTCCTCGCCCTACCCCTCTTTCTCATCATCTGTCATCGCTGGGACAGGGATCTCTCGCTCACTGTCCCGCTCAGTTGTGGGCTCGCCTTTGTGATCTGGGGTTTATGGGGAGGAGCCCAATCATTGGCAAAGGCCCACTATATCGGTCCCTTTCTGGCATCGTGGGGAACACATCTGGTTTCCGGTGGTCTGGGAATATTCCTTCTTAAGAAGAGCCAAAAACCATGATGTTTGGGCATGGTTCAACGTTCCCGGTTCAAGGGTTCAAGGTTAGGTTCCTGGAAGCCACCATCCTCTAAACCTGGAACCGTGAACGTGGAACCTATTGAACCATGCCGATGTTTGCGATTGCCCCTGGCTCATTGTCCAGTCTTGGTTCCGCGCCCTGGTTCATGTATAATGCCAACCGAAAGAGTATTAGTGACTTACCACTTATCTTGTTTGAAAAAACAAAGAAGTGTTGTTGATCT
>CAZDYX010000197.1:0-7004 GCA_964509775.1 uncultured Desulfobulbia bacterium
CCTGACTTCTGAATTCCTTTTCATGATCTAGGGGTGATCAGAAATATGATCATGAGCATTTGTGCAGGGGATATGGGCAGATCTATTCCTTACTTGATGTTGATGGCCCCGCAAAAAAGTCGAAAAAATCAAATTGCCGACTCGCATAATCAATTACTTGACCTGGCCATTCCATCGGCTTTGCGACTTTCGGCGTGGCCGACATATATATAACCGTGAAACAAACGCCTTATCTGTTTGCTAGCGTCGGTGTGCTGTTGGGTCTTTCCCTGTGCAGTAAGGCCGTCTTTTCAGGACCGGTCATGCTGAACACCAATATTGACTACGACGAAATTCATGGGGAAGATGGCACGGACAGCTCCTTTCGGCAGACTTATCAACTCAACCTGGAAAATGACCTTTCGCTCTCGAACACCATCAGCATCACTCCCGCCTTACGCATTGAACAGGAAAAAGATCCGGACCAGAACGACAGCCGTATTATTGAACCCCAGGTTGGGGTCAATATGGCAACCGAATTTGATCGGTTCAGCCTTAACAGCAATCTTACGATTACTGACCACAAGGCCAGCGAAAAAGAGGATGAACGTTATACGCAGACCTATGACATCTCCTTGGGCAGTAAATTCAAACAGCCATGGCCAAGGCTTGACCTGCGGTTTGGCGGTACCTCGAGCAAGGTCACCGAGGGGGTCAGCGACCGGACCAACAACGCCATCTTTCAACTTTCTGAAGACTACACCATTTCATTGCTTAAGCTTTCCTATCGCTTCAACCGCAACCTGAACTGGGCCCATACCGAGGAGAGTTTCACGACCACCGACAATCATGATGCGGGCATAGATATCACCAAGAATCTCTTCGGTGGGGCTCTGGCCTTTACCGTAAACCATCAGGTGAGCCTGGTGGATCGCTCGCAGGAAATCGACGTCGTGGCGGGCCAGATTATCAAGGACTCGGTCAGCATCAGCGAAAGCGCTTCCGGAACTGATATATCTCCTGGCACTGACTGGCCAACGGGATCTACTACGGTGTTAGGCGCGGATATAAGCAGCAAGAAGGACATGAACCTCGTCTTTTCTACCTTAAGTCCCAAGGTGAATATCATCGAAATCTATGTTTCGTCACCGATTGACGTGGCGGACCGGAATCAATTTACCTTTCAGATCTGGGCCAGTGACGATAAATCGTTAAATTATACCCAGGTGCTTCCATCCCCCGTGGTCACCTACAATGAATCCATTACGGCCGGGGATGACTGGTTCGAGCTCCAGACTGAGGACATCACGAAACAATATATTAAGGTGGTGGTGACCGATGTCCCCGACCCGCCGCTTGATCCGGCCATCACAGTCACAGATTTTAAGGTCTACGGAACCAGGAAGGCGACCAAGACCGGCACGGAAAAGGATAAGTCCAAGTCCTCGGACTTCAAGACCTATTTTAACCTGGTCGCCAAACCCGCCATGAACTGGCGGATCTCAAACAATTTTTCCCACGTGCTTCAGATGGTTGACCCCGGGACGACCCAGACCGATCTTTCTGATAATGTCAGCGTTGGCTGGTCCCCGAACAAGTTTTTCCAGCCTATTTTGTCGTTGAGCCAGACCCTGACCAAGGCGGACGATGAGACGGAGACCACCTTGACCAAGTATTATACCTTCAAGGTTGCCTCTCAACCCATTTATACCCTGGACCTTTCCCTAGGGATGGGCAGGGATGAGACCTACAAGAATGCAGAAAAGGAAACCGTCGGCAATTCCCTCTTTTTTACCATCGACTCCCAGATATTTCCTGACCTTTCTGCAAGCGCGAACACAACCTATTCCAAAAACACCCAACTTTCCGACGGTACGAGTTCCTCTGCCCTTAGCTTGGATCTTTCCTCCAATGCGCGGCTCACACCCAAATTGACCCTGGATCTCTCTTGTCAATTAAGCAGTGCTGAAACCGAGCCGCTTACATATGAGGTTGACCTCTCCTGGCGGCCGTCGGATATCTTTTCCTGCACTGTGGATTATACAGCGGGCACGGACCAGACGTTTTCGATTCGCCCCTCCTGGAGGCCCAGCAGGGCGTTGCAGTTTTCAAGTGCCTTCAGTTTTGAACAGGAGGATGGAGGCTCCTTTAACCTCCAATATAAATGGTTGATCAGTAATTATTTGTCCTTGAATCTGGGCTATGACTGGGATCCGGATCAGTGGGACTGGAACGGTCGCTTGACAGGGGACTTTTGATGTGCTTAATTCGGAGCGTATTCACTTCTGGATGGGGGATGGGGATGAGTGTTAAATCGTGGCAACGATGGTTTACGGAAGGTGAAAGACGGGAAATAGCCCTTGGCAAGTGGTTACGGTCTTTCTTGATGGCGGTTATGGTGTCGTCCATGGTCAGCGGTTGTGCCTCCAAGACCGGGAGCTTTTTTGTTAAGGAGGGTGCTGACCTTACCTTTATTAAAAAGGTGGCGGTAATGCCCTTTGAAAATAACACGAAGGAAAACAATGCCCCCAGTCGGGTGCGCAATATTGTGGTTACCCAGATCCTGGTTGATAATCTCTTTGATGTGACCGAAACCGGTCAGCTTGAAAAGATCCTTGATGAGGAGGGTGGCAAATCCGAGAGCAAACTCGATGAGGTTGCCATTAAAAGAATTGGCAAACGCCTCTCGGCACAGGCCTTTCTCTTTGGATCCGTAGACGATTATGACGTCGAAAGGCTGTCCAGTTATTCCTATCCCAAGGTCGCCCTGACCTTGCGGCTCGTGGATGCCGAGACCGGTATCATTCTCTGGCAGGCAAGCGGGGCCAAGGACGGTTACAGCGGGTGGGCCAGACTCTGGGGCACCAGAGGGCAGGATCAGTCGGAGGTCACCTTTGTCCTTGTCCGATCATTATTGATGAGCCTCCGTTAGAGAATGATGATCAAGGCCGCCTTTTTCCTGCTTCTGTCCCTGGGGATGATCTTTCGGCCGGCCAATGCCTGGTCGGCCGCAATAGCGGTGCTGCCCTTTGAAGATCTAACCCAGGGGGCCAATTCGGTTGATCTTGAAACCACGGCCCTGGTTACCGAAGAACTGCTTTTATATGGATTTAATGTAGTTCCCGGGGATTCGGTCCGGGAATTTATGGTCACTAACCGAATACGCTGGACCGGTTATATTGACCGGTTTTATGCCTCAAACATGGGGGAGGCCCTGGGAGCGGACGGCATTCTGGTGGGCGCCATCACTTACCGGCGCGAGACTCCCCGACCTGCCATGGCCCTTTCTCTGATCCTGGTGGAGACGAAGATAGGCCGTATCATCTGGGGCGGTAATTTTTCCATGGCGGCCGGTGAAAGTATATCCGTCCTTGATATGGGCGCCATAACCACCATGTCCCCGTTGAGCCCAATTTTTTTCCTCCGGCTCGTATTGGACTTTCCCGAGTTCGGGCCTGTCCCGGGTGTTAAGATCCCCGTGTATGCGGTGCAGAGTCATGATATAAGCTCTCGGTTTGTGGAGGGTGGGGCACCCATGGAATGTAAGGTCGGTTTTCGTTTTTTTGACGAGGTGCCGGATGATGTGCTTTTAAAGTTGAGCGGGGGCCGGATCAATTATATTTCCATGGCCAGAGAGGGTGGCTCCTATGTGGCCCGCTGGGTTGCCCCGCAGGAGGAAGGCCGGTACTCCATTTCTACCATTGTCCGTTGGCGGGGAAGCAGGGAGGATGTGAAATTTCTTGCCTCCTATCGGGTGGTGAATGAAAAACCCTCCATGTCCATGACCTTTGGAAACGGTATTCCTGTAGGCCCCGAGGGGATTATAGCCTTTCGTTCCTTTTTAAACATTGGCACTAAATTTTCCCGGGTGGCTCCCATTGTGAGATATCGTTTTGTCGTGGAAAATATTGATGGCAAAAAGGTGCTTGATTACCGCAATGAGGAATCCTTGCCCGAGGTCCTGATCTGGCGGGGGGCGGGAGATACTGGTACTCTGGGAAATGGTTTTTATCGTATAACCCTCAGTGCCACCGATGCCATAGGCAATGTGATATCCGATACGGCCAAGGTCTATATAAAGGCCACTCCGCCAAGGATTGGGGCAGCGATGGCTCCTGGCATAGAAGGCCAGGCGGTTTTACGGCTGGTTCATGAACAGGATACCCTCGTTGGGGGACTTGATCCGGTGCCGATCAAGTATTGGCAGGTGAGGCTCATGGATATGCAACAGAACTTGGTTTTGGAGGAGTTTGGCGAGGAGTTGCCTGCCGAGATCAAATTCGATCCTGGGACCACGAATGTGTTTTTTTGTTCCTTTGAGGCCAGAGATGCCCTCGGGAACCGATTAGAGCAAAAAGGCCTATCATTACGGCTTGTTCGCGCGGAAGAAGAGAAAAAGGAGAAGGACACCAGTGGGTGGACGGACGGGTTTTAAAAAATTGTGCGTCCTGTCATGCACCCTGTTGGTGTTGGCATTTTATCTTGGGGGCTGCAATAAACGTCGAGGCCTTGACACCATGGCTACGCTTCCGAATGATGGCCAGCAAATCTGCTCGGTGGCGGTGTTTCCGTTTACCAATGAAACAAGTTACAAGGGTGCCGATCTCCTTGCCTACCGGGTGTTTGTTGCTGAACTGGTGCGCACCGGGCTTTTTGATGTCATGCTCGAGGGCGAGGTGCGGAGTTTTTTTCGCGAGAATAGAATTCTTCTGGGATCTGTTGTGATCCGGGATTTTTATGTTAAAATGGGGAAAACCATGGGTGTCGACGGCGTGATCCTGGGGACAGTACTCGCCATGGACGAAGAGGTGGAGGGAAAAGATACGGTTATCCCTAAGGCGTCAATCCGGCTGGAACTAATCCGGATCAAAGACGGACGGCCCGTGGTTACCAGTTACCACCGTCGTTCCGGGGATGATTTTCGTAAAATAATGCATGTCGGGGTGGTGCAGACCATCCCTGATCTTATGAGCCGGATGACAAAGGAGGTTGTTTGGGAATGGAAAGAGGAAGGCCTTATGGGCTGTGCAAATTAAAAAGATTCATAGGGCTCGCCGGGTCGCTGTTAGCGGCGCTTATTATTTGGCTGCCGGCCGGCGAGGCCGCCTTCTGGAACAAGCCCCTGGTGACCATATCCGATCAGGGATATTCAAAGGATACCTTTCTTGCCTTTTGGCGGCAATGGAAGGATGAGAATTCCCCGGTTCCCGAGCGTCCTGATTTTTGGGTTGATTGGCAACTTTTTTATCGCGAGGCCGAGCAAATGGAGTTAGATAAGGTTCCGGCAGTACGCGAAAAGCTCTTTACCTTTCTCAAGGTACGGGCCCTGATGCAGCTCCGTCAGGAAGAGGTGCTGGATAAGATCGGTGAGATTTCGGAAAATGCCATGTGGACAAGATACGAGAGAGATTTCACTCCATCCTATAAATTTGAAGCTGCGGTCGTTACCAACGAACAAGATGTAGAACGGTTCCGTCAGGCGGTAAATAATGGCCTTTCCTTTGCCGATGCCGCTGCCAATAAGGATCTGGGCTGGCAGGAGTCGCCCCAGATTATGAATATCGACTGGGTCCGGAAGAGCAAGGTCCCTGAACTGTACCAGGATGCGCTCGTCAAGGCGAAAAAGGGTGAGTTTTTGGGGCCATATTTCTGGGATCAGAAGAAACAATATATATTTGTCAAAAAGAGCGATGAAAAGCCCGGGGACAAGGAGGACTTTGCAACACTGCGTCAAGATATCAAGGAGAGACTCTTTAAGGAGAGGGAAGCAACCCTTACCATGGAACTCATCAACAAACTTAGAACCCAATACGATGTGAAGGTGGATGATGAGTTGGTGTTAACCCTGCCCTTGGATGGAGCTCCTAAAGATTTGCTTGACAAGCTGGTAATCACTATGAAGGGCGATCGGGGTGTGACTGCAGGCCAACTGCTGGAGATGGTGAATAGGGATTTTAACATGAGGATGCGGCCGGACAGTGAAGGGCATCGGGAGGTGAAGGATCCTATTTTTCAGGACACTAAAAAACGACTGGTCAACGATTTTATTGCCCAGAATCTTACGGTGCGGGCGGCATTGGATCGCCATTATGAAAATAGGCCGCCTATCAAGGAAGTATACGATTTTTATCGGGAACGTCGGATGATTTTGGAGCTGAAAAAACGTCTTTTTGAATCAAATATTAAAATTTCCGATGAACAGGCCCGCGCGTTTTATGAAAAAAACAAGGAATCGTTTTCACAACCGGCAAAGGTAGATATCGTACTCATTCAGACCAAGGATGAGCAACTGTCCGAATTTATCCGTAAATCATTACTCTCGGGCAAGGATTTTTTTGAGGTGGCCGAACATATAAGCGGCGGGAAGGTGATGCCGCAGCAGACATCGGTATCAGATTTGCCCGACTCACTGCAGGAGGCCCTGACTCCGCTTGGGAATGGTGATCAGGTGGGGCCGGTGCGGGTCGATGATGATTTTATCTTTGTAAAATTGATTCGACGGCAGGCGGCCAAGACATCGCCGCTTGAAGAAGTACGTAAAATGATAGATAAAAGACTCGAGAGCGAGGTGGCTAAGGAGCGGGAAGATGCATATCTGGCTAAGCTTCGCGAACGATCGACGATATCCGTGGATGAAGAGCAGTGGCGGGCAGTAAAGGCCAAGTTACAGGAAGAGGCAAAGCAGTAACTGCTCAGGTGGATAGTCTGTAGGTGTTTAGGTGGATAGGGGGGATAACCATGCGAGATCACACAAAGCTCAGAGCATTGGATCCTTGATTCGTTCTTTGCACAGTCCTAACAGACTACAGTCTAACCAACCTAAGTAGTTACACAAAACAAAAGAAATGAACTTGAAAATAAAAAGTATTTTCATTACGTTTGTATGACGATACACTGTATCTGGTGGGGCCGTTACCAAATTTGGCATGGGTCAATAGGTTCCACGTTCAATGTTCCAGGTTTGGAATAAGGTGGCTTGCAGGAACCTAACCTTGAACCCTTGAACCGGGAACGTTGAACCATGC
>CAZDYX010000198.1:0-6976 GCA_964509775.1 uncultured Desulfobulbia bacterium
GGATTAATAGTTCCGCTGCCGGGGATGAGTACGGACCATGTGTCGATTTTTCACTATGCATCTCGTCCAATCAATTACAATCCCGGTATGAAGCTTGTCAAGGGCAAAAAAAATGAATATAAACTTATGGTCAACTTTTGCAGCCACACTATGTTTTTTTTCAACAAATCAGGAAATTTATAAGCAGGAGACGTATCCATGCGATTTTTTAACACTGCCGGGCCGGTTAACCCGGAAAAACATTATGCCCTGCCCCCCTTGTCGCGCTGGGATCTTGTTCAGGTTGAAACCCTGATCGACCAGGAGAAGTATTTCGTGCTGCACGCCCCCCGGCAGACCGGCAAGACTACCTGTCTGCTGGCCTTGCAGAAGCATCTGAATGCGACCGGCCGGTACCTGGCGATCTATGCCAACATAGAGGCGGCCCAGGCGGCACGGGAGGATGTGGCGGCGGCAATGCGGAACATTCTAAACGAGATTGCGGAAAACGCCCGGCGCGCCGGCGATCCCTTTCTCGCCACCTGTTGGCAAGAGTCCCTGGCCCGCTCCGGTCCTTTCGGCGCCTTGGGTGATACCTTGACGCACTGGGCCGAAAATGCCACGGTTCCGTTGGTTCTCCTGCTCGATGAGGTAGATTCCCTGGTCGGAGATACGCTTATTTCTTTACTCCGCCAGTTACGGACAGGGTACACAAAACGTCCCGGAGGTTTTCCGCAGAGCGTGGTTCTCTGCGGGGTGCGGGATGTGCGAGATTATCGGCTGCGGAGCGCTGACGGCAAGGATCTTGTTACCGGCGGCAGCGCTTTCAACATCAAGGCCGAGTCCCTGCGGCTCGGCGATTTCACCAGCGCGGAGATTATCTTGCTGCTTGGCCAGCACACGACCGAAACCGGGCAGGTATTTTTGCCGAAGGCGACTGGCTTGGTCTGGGAGTTGACCCAGGGTCAGCCGTGGCTGGTAAACGCCCTGGCCTACGAGGTCTGCTTCAGAATGAAGGAAGGCCTGGACCGGACCCGGCCGGTCCAGGCGGCAATGATTGATGAAGCCAAGGAACGGCTGATCCTGCGGCGCGACACCCACATCGACCAGTTGGCGGATAAGCTCAGGGAAGAACGGGTACGGCGGATCGTGGCCCCTCTGTTGGCCGGCGATTCGCTTCCGAGTAATGTGCCGGACGACGATGTCCAGTATCTTCTGGATCTGGGGCTCTTACGGCGTCATGGACAAGGCCTGGAACCGGCCAACCCGATTTATCGGGAGGTAATGCCGCGGCAGCTTGTCGGCATTCTGCAACTCAATTTAGAGAGCAGCCAGGATCCAGTCTGGTATGTCGGGCCTGATGACCGACTCGCCATGACAAAACTGCTCGCCGCTTTTCAGGATTTTTTCCGCGAGCACTCGGAGCACTGGCTGGAGCGTTTCGAGTACCGGGAGGCCGGGCCGCAGTTGCTGCTTCAGGCCTTCTTGCAGCGGGTGGTTAACGGCGGCGGTCGGGTGGAACGGGAATACGGCCTGGGTCGGATGCGCACCGATCTGCTGGTCATCTGGCCAGCGGGCGAGGAGACGCAGTGGGTGGTGCTGGAGCTTAAAGTTGTGCACAAGGGTCTTGAGCGGACCATTGCCGAGGGGTTGCTGCAGACGGCGGCCTACATGGACCGCTGCCGGGCCAGCGAGGGCCACCTCCTGCTATTTGATCGGAACCTGGAAAAGTCTTGGGAGGAGAAAATTTTTCGTCGGCAGGAGACCAGCGCCGGGCATGCCATCACGGTCTGGGGGATGTAGTGTCGCAGATGGTGTATTGTTTATTGACGAAGCTTATCAGCTCATCCGGGAAGGAGATGATCCTTTTGGGGTGGAGGCGCTGGACACATTGATCGCCAGGATGGAACAGGAGCGGAAGCGGCTTTGCGTGATTTTTGCCGGATATCGGGAGCCTCTCAAACGCTTCTTGGCATTAAATCCGGGCTTGGAACGCCGGGTGATAAACGTGATTGGCTATGAGGATTATGCTCCCTCAGAACTGGTGGAAATTTTTCGGCGCATGGCAGGAAAAAAGGAGTCTGTCGGCATGCCGCCGATCACCCCAGAGGCCTTGGCCGTAGTGGAAAAGGTGCTGAAGGGAATGTACGAAACTCGCAACCCCGAGCACTGGGGCAATGCCCTTGAGGTGCGGAATCTTCTCGACGATCTTTACTCATCCTGGGCTGTTCGGATCAAATCACGCGGCGGTGAAAAGAGAGTCCTCGCCGACGACATTCCAGAAAGGTACAGAAACTTCATAACGGCGTAGAAAGCTGAGACGATGTAGATGCCGTTTGGGACAAATCAACAGGTCTGGCCGGTCGCGCCCCAGTAGAGAACTTTGTCCAAATCTGGTTAAGGAAAGGAGGAAAGATGAACCAAACATGCGTGCCTTGCTCGACCGTTAATCGTCCTGTCGCTCGTTTCTGTAAGCGTTGTGGCACTACCTTGCCTGCTGACAAGCCGGAACGATTGGATGACCTTCTCGGAATCGATGTCATTAAAAAAACCTTGAAGGACCTGGTTTCGGTCATGGTTGCCGTAAAATATGATGGTTTGACTTACTGCGACCGCTTGCACACCATTCTCATTGGCGGCACGGGCACAGGCAAGAGCAAGCTGGTGAATATACTTGCAGCCCTTTTTCACCAACACGGAGTTATCAAGCAGGGCACTCCGATAATTTACGACGCCGTTGATTTTGCCGATTTCAACAAGAATTTTCAGGACAATTACAAGAAGGCCAAAGGGAATATTCTTTGCATCGAAAATGTTCAAAAATTGATCCCTGCGGGTTATTCGCAAAGCGTTGAGCAACTTGACCGAATATTTCGCGAAATGTCGAAACCTGAAAACAAGCTTGATCCTATTATAGTCCTCTCCGGCCAACCGCAAGGATTCCGGGAATACCTGAGCGCAAACTAAGGGGTTAAGAGCAAGTTTCGTTATGTCTTCAGCATTCTACTGCGATCTGTGCGGGGAGGCGATTAAAACATGTCCCGGTTGCAAGAAGAGCGGCAAGGGCAAGGTCTGCACCGCCTGTGGTACGACGTTGATCACCCTGAAGACGCTAAACGACTCTTCTGTAAGCTCTACCGCTATAAGCCCGACCGCCCAGGCAATCGCCAGTGCTGCGCTATCGCCCCATCAACCTCCGGCTTCTCCCGCTTACGGCACGGCTGCCAAGGAATCTCTTTCCAAATCTGCCGTGCCGCACCTGCAACTGCTTAATAAAAACATTAAGGTAGACCTGAAGATTGATGACAACGCCATCATCGGCAGAACAACCGGGAATTATATTGCCACCTTCGGTGTTTTCAATGAGGTGTCCGGCAAGCACTGCCGCTTTGATTTTAACCATGCAAAAGGATGGTGTGTTACGGATTTGGGGTCAACAAACAAGACCAGGTACAACAACCAAGTGCTCGTGCCCAATACCCCGCAGCCGATAGCCGATCAAAACTATCTCAACCGTTACTTCGCCTTGCTGGCCACCACGCTCAAGCACGATGATAAGTCTCAATGCCGACCTGCCGCAATGCAATACGGTATGCGGAATCGCTCCGTATCTTCCTGTATGGCGGATTTAAGATTGCGTGCGTGTACCGCGGTAAAGCTTTGGCAAAAAGATCTCCGCTGAGTGAACGAACAGCAGCCTCTACAAAGTCGCCCCTCCGGACATTCGGTACGACATCCAGATATTGCCTGTATTTCTCGAACGTTTGGGTCAGATAAGGGTGGGAGTTTTCGTCGATCTCGAAGGCATCGACCTCGACACGCCGAAAACCAAATTCTCCGGCAGCCCAACGTTCGAGGAAAGCAGAAGAAAGGGAGCCGATTCCTGCCCCGGCATCAAGCATACGACACTCTGGAATACAGGCCAGCCGAAATAAGGACGCCATGAACCGTGCGACTGGGGACGGTGTCAAAAATTGGCCGAAGTGGACCTTCCGCCACGGAGATCAGGACCCTCCTCAAGAGACCACGCATGAATGGTTACCGAGGAGTAGGAACTGCTTGCCCCGTGGGTCGCGAGCAGCCTGCGGAGATGCTCAAACCAAATCCGATTGTGAGTAGTTATTAGCACCTGATAGTCCCTAAAATCGGTCAGTATGAGTTCTGCCATCCGAGAAGCGTGCGGTGCATCTACGCTCGTTAAGACATCGTCAAGGACCAGAAGATCGAAGCCGGAATTCTCTCGTACCAAGCGCTTCCTGAGGGCCAGAAAGATGCAAACTCCCAGGGTATCCAGGTGTGCTTCGCTGAAGTACCCTCTGGGGTCTTCGTCGGTTCGGTCATAAAACCGTGCACGCAAGCTGGCGCTTCCAACGGTGCCGCCGTCTGTGCGGTGAAATTATTGTTGATCCGACCGACCAAATAACTCCTGTCTTGCCAACCCTGGATCAGGGATGGTTATGGATGCATCTGCCTGGCATAATTATGTGGAGAGACGCCCAGAATTTTGTGGTAGGTGACGCCGGTTCTAAAACACCCACTCCTCCGCTCCGGCTACATTCGAGACAAAACCAGGTCTGCCAAATGCTCCCCGATTGCAAGTGAGGCCGTAGCCGCTGGCGAGGGGGCATTACAGACATGTAACACGCGCGGTCCTTCGACAAAATAAAAATCATCGAGCAGGCGGCCATCCCTGCTGCATGCCTGGTTAAGGTCTTCTTCTCCGACCTCAGGAAGCAAACGCTGCAAGGCATGAACAAAGGCCTTCTTACTCAACGAACGATGGAACTCGCCGAGCCCTGTTTGCCAATATCTGCGGGCAATGATCCGGAACCCTGGCCACATAAAGGCCTCAAACGTATCCCTGAGACTGAAATCACTTTTTTTGTAGCCTTCTCTTTTAAAGGCCAATACCGCGTTCGGGCCGGCCTCCACCTCACCGTTTATCATACGCGTAAAATGTACGCCGAGGAAGGGAAAGGCCGGATCGGGCACCGGATAGATAAGAGAGCGCACCAGAGTGCGCCGCTCGGGCCGCAACTGGTAATATTCCCCCCGAAAGGGAATGATTCTGACCGGGAGGTCGGGGTGGGTCATGCGGGCAATCCGGTCTGACCACAGGCCGCCGCAATTGACAACGAACCGGGCCTGATAACTGCCTTTGGCAGTAACCACCTCCATGCCGGCTGGGTCCGGGCGTAGGGTATGGACCTGCTCGCCGGACCGTACCTCCCCGCCCCGGTCAGCGATAAGGGTAACGATTTTTTCAGCAACCTTCAGGTAATCGATTATTCCGGTTTGCGGCACCTGGATTCCGGCAAGGCCGGAAACGTGCGGTTCATGGTCCCTGATCCCGGCGGAGTCAAGCCGCTTAAGGCCGGTTAGACCGTTTTTTACCCCCCTGTTATAGAGTTCATCTAAAAACGCAAGTTCTCTGCTCTCCACTGCGACGATAAGCTTCCCGCAGATTTCATGCTTGATGTCATGCTCTTGGCAAAAATCGATAAGAAGCTTATAGCCCTTGCGGCAATTTTCCGCCTTAAGGCTTCCAGGCCGGTAATAGATCCCCGAATGAATGACACCGCTGTTATTGCCGGTCTGATGAGATCCTGGGTGCGCCTCTTTTTCAAGCAGCAGGATCTTGGCCCCTGGTCTCTTTTCAAGGAGTTTGAGGCCCACTGCCGGGCCGACGATTCCTGCCCCGATAATGACGATATCATAGGTCATGATTTCTTTGGTATGGAATGGGGAACAAAGGTTGTTTAAGAACCAACGTTCCTTAACATGAAATTATTATAAGAACTGGCGCAACGTACCGTGTAGTCCTCAATAAACCTGATGATTTTTAAGGCGACGCAGACAGTGTTGGAGCAGGCGGCGGTGCTATCCGCCGAATGGGCGACGGCACGAAGAGGACACCTAACGCCCATCATGCAGCCTCTTGCCGGAGAATAACGAGGAGCCGATCGGCATAGCGGCGGCTCTCAAGGTCATCAGTGACGATCTCGATGTCCTGCGGCCGGCTGACGCCCAGACCCAGCTCCACGGCCCGGGAAATCTGTTCCTGGGCAAATATCTTCTTTTTCATAATGGCGTCGTTTGCGCCCAGATCCTTCAGGATCGCAAGCCCCACGGCATCGATGGCAATGCGGTCAGTGCCGGCTGCGATAACGTCGGCGCGTTTCCTTGTCCCGCTCATCGGTCCGCCGTCCGTGAAGACCTCAATGCCGTCCATCAGGATAAGGGCCGGGCTATAGACCTGGTTGATCTCCGCTATCATCTTGCGCATGGCGCCTTTGGAACCGTGGAGTTCTGTCATGTTATGCTTGTGAACGATCCCAACCGACAGCTTGAGCGACATGGTGAAGACCCCGCCGTACTGGTGGGTCTTGAGACAACAGGTTGCCACCACACATCCGGCGTCGAACACTGGCCGTGCCACGTCAAAGCCATCGCGCCAGTGACTCGCCTTAGGCTTCCTCCGCACCCAGTCCTTGAGCGGCAGTTCCTCGAAATTGATGAGACCGACTCCATGTTTCCTGCAGAGCTCGTCGATTCCCTTGGTCCGCAGGACATCGGCGGTCTTGGGCGGTCCGCTTCGTTCGCCGATGGTGATCGCCTCGGCGTTCATGCGTTTTAACTGAAGGATGAGCTGTTCCAGGGTGTCGTTGTGGGTGGAGGCGGGGAAGGGATCGGCGGTGTTGAAGTTCGGTTTGAGCAAAACCTTACGTCCGGCCACCGGGTTCGTGTCGAGCAGGGTCACGGCCCGGCCGACCCCTGCGGAACGGTCGCCGCCTTGCACCAGGGAAACAATGGCCTTATTGCTTGTTGATGCCCGAGCCATGAACTCCTCCGGATCTCTTGCTAGGGTGGTCGTCAAAATGGCGCCAACGGCGCCGGCTAGAAAATCACATCTATTCATCGCTGTGCTGATCAAAGGCCTTCGTAACTACTCAGGTTGTTTGGTCTGTAGTCTGTTAGGGGCAGAGCAACGAACGTA
>CAZDYX010000199.1:0-6935 GCA_964509775.1 uncultured Desulfobulbia bacterium
AAAAAGTTGGACGTATCTCAAGGTGGTTTCCCACTAATCCGCGATGAGCCGAAAAACCAAGGGGCGGCATAATGCCGCCCCTTGGTTGATTCGAGAATTGAGTCGGACTATGGTTTTCTCAAGGGATCAAGTCCTGGGATCAAGGCCTGTCCTTCTCGGTATGGCAACGGAAGCAGCCGGTGCCTTTTACACCTGCAGTATTTGTGTTAGCCTCCATGCCGCTGTATGCCCAGCGTAAGAGGTCCGGTTGTTCAGAACCATGGGCCCGGTGGCAGGAGATACAAAGAACCACACCCGTGTTGTCGGTCGGCATGGCTTCCGCTCCGGTGTTCCTGTGGGTATCGAGGATTCCGGGTTTTCCTACCGGCGCTTCCTTGTGATACAAATTCCCGGCATCACCATAGGTTTGATAGAGATCCGGTCTGAGTGCGGGCAGGGTGTTGTCAGTGGGATGGCGGAGCCAAGGGCTGGCGGTTCCCGTCTCTAGGCCAAAACCGGTGCCGCCTACGGCATGGAAATTGCCATGACATTCGGCGCACAGGTAGTTAATGGTGGTGGTTTCCACCGGTCCAGAGGGAAATATATTGTCTGCCGAATAGATATTTCCGGCGGTTCCGACACCATTTCCACCAGCTCCCACTGAATAATCATTTGATTCAACCCCGTTAATGGCCTTCAACAATCGGAAGCCGACCGCCGTATCGTTATGATGGCCACCGGCGATGGATAAGCTTTCATCGGTTATAGTATGGTCGCCGTGACAACCAAGGTTACCGGCGCATGTCAACTGGAAAGACCAACTGGATGGCAGCCCGATGCTAAGATTTTTATAGCCCGGCGGAGTTACGCCAAGCGGGACATCTATAGCATCTGTCCCGGCAACATTGTGTTTCCATGAATCTAGGCCGCCGGATCCTAGGGTCCTTATAAATCCGCCCGGATTGATGAGGCCATTAACTATGGATGGAACAGTGTTCGTGGTTACCACCACTATCGGTGCCTTTGTTGTGGGGTCGAGTTGCGCAGTTCCGGGACCGCTATGGCAGCCGGCGCAGGTATCGGTCGTGAGGAAGTCGTTGGCGGTGGCGGTTTTACCCATCTTAATGCCGTTTTGAGAATTATGCATGGTGTGACAGTTGTCGCATTTTCCGGTGACCTTGGCGTCGGTATTGCTGGTCATGGCGCACAAGGCAACTGCCGCTCCGAGGGTTAACATCTTTATATAACTTTTTCTCATTTTTACTCTCCTTGCAATTTTTAGCTTTTTCCTTTTTACCTGCTTTGGGTCACGATACAAAAGCAAAAATTTTTTATTCTGTTAGGCCGTGTTGTATGGTTCACCTCCTTAATCTACGAAAAAATATCTCTTTAAAATTCTATCCAAAATTCTATCCGTAAGTATCCTCATTATTTGAACATAATATAATCCATTTTGGCCATAAATGAAAATAAGGTAACTGCTCTATTTGTGCTTAAGCAGCGCTTATTTTATGCGTAAGCACATTATAAGCAGGTTGAAAATCTGGGCATGGTTCAATAGGTTCCACGTTCAAGGTTCCAGGTTTAGAGGATGGTGGCTTGCAGGAACCTAACCTTGAACCCTTGAACCGGGAACGTTGAACCATGTCAAAATCTGTTCCCTTGCGTGCTCCCATAAGGGCTCGTCCGGAAATAAAACCAGGTGAGAAAGTTCGTTGCTTTTCCATGCCGCTTCTTATCATCTGCCAGACCGCTTATCCGCCTGGCGCAAGGCCATGTCCAGATTATATCGAGTATCTTCATCATCAGGGTTAATGGCAAGCGCCTGCCGGTAGTGTGATATGGCCTCGCTGAACCTTTCTTGCAGCATCAGGAGGTTGCCCATATTGTTATGAGCCAACCCATAGCCTGGATCGATCCGCAAGGCTTCCGTAAGATGCCTGTCTGACTTGTCAAAATCATTGAGTCTCGCATAGATACCGCCAAGATTGTTATGAATCTTGGCATTGTAAGGATCTCCTTGCAGGGCAAGAAGCAAATGCTCGGCTGCCTCACGGATCTTGCCCTGCTTCTGAAGGGCAATTCCAAGATTATTGTGCGCCACTAAAAAGGAGGGCTTAAGTCGCAGGGCCTCACAGTATTGGAAAATGGCCGACTCGGTCTCACCTTGTTCGGCCAGAACCAATCCCAGGTTGTTGTAAGGCCTTGGACTGGCAGGCGCTTTGCTTACACAGTCTCTCCAGAACCCGACAGGTTCCCGCCACTGGTTGTTTCTCTCGATCGTCCAGAGAGAAAAGACGACCATCACCAGTCCAACTATTGCCCAGAAGGGCGACTGCTGCAAATATCGGCCAAGAAGAACCACCAAAGCGGCTGCAACCAGCATGGACGGCAGATACGTTCTATGCTCGAAAACCATTTCCAGCCCGATCACCGAGGACTCAATCACCAGGTTTCCCAAAAACCACAGAATGGCAAAAGAAATGAACCGCTCTTGCCGGGCAATGTATACGGCAAAACCAAACAAGGCTAAGATCGCCAGCATCGCAAAGAGAGTTGATAACGGATCAATAAGCGAATGCGAGACGCTGATATCATGCTCAAGGCTCAATCTCCCATAATGCGGGAATAACAACAGACTTCCGTAGAGCATTACCACCCTGAACTGGGTGAGGACCCGTTCGCCCAGGGTAAAATCACGCGTTTCATAACTCGCCAGAATATTGTTCAGCGGCTTGGTTCCCAGATAATAAAAGGCGATAAGACTTACCACGACCAGGACGCCGATCAAGACCGGCAGATGCCTGCGCAGCCAGGCCCTCGAAAGATCCTTAATAAAAAACCATTCGTAAAGCAGAATAAAAAATGGCAGGGGCGCGCTATTTTCCTTGGATCCCAGGGCCAGCAACCCGGAGATGCAGGCACCGGCGAGCCATGCTCCCTGCCTGGTCTTGCCCTCAAGGGTTCGGCCCAGTGCATAACAATAGAGAGAAAGCACAAAGAACATCGCCGCCAGACTGTTCATCCTCTGCACCACATAGGTCACTGACTGGGTGTGCAGGGGGTGAACCAGCCAGAGCAAAGCCCCGGCAAAGGCTATCATCTGCGCATTCTCTGGGCCGATCCCTATGTTTGGCAACTCGTAGGTTTTTACTAAAAGCAGAAAGAGAAAAACAGCGGCCAGAATATGGATTATGGTGTTAATCACATGAAATCCGGCAAGGTTTTGACCGAAAAGCAAATAATTGAGGCCAAAGCTTATATAGGCGACCGGCCGGTTGGCGACAAAACCACCGGCCCCGGCAGCAAGCAAGCCGGAGAACTGTAAGTTCTTTAACTGGATCGCCCTGTTTTCCTTGATATTGGCAACATCGTCAAGGTAGAAAGGAACCTGCATGGTGTTGGCGTAGAGCAACGCGCCCATGACCACAATGGCGGCCAGCATGGCCCAAATCGACATCCGTGAATCAGCGAGCAATGCCTCCTCCCGATTTTAATTCTAACCCCTCATGAAACAACAAACCCGGCATATCCGACCACCTGCGAGGTGTCGCCGGTGACCTCTCCGGAATCGGTATAACGGATAAGTTCCGCTGTCCGGGCGCCCAGGGCCTTTGCCGCCACCAGAACCACGGTGGTGGGAATGAAACCGCACATGGTTATGTGCCGGCTTACGATCGTGTGAAAAAGGCCCTCGGCGTCAAGTGCCATTATCCGTTCTATGGCCAGGCCATCCTTGGCAGCGGCGTTTTTTCGTGATTCATAATGGGTCATATCAGTGCTGGCCACAAGCAGCACCTCCTTGTTCACCTGTTTTATGGCCGCCGCTAGATGATGGCCCAATTCCTCGCAGGTGGCATACGAGATGGTGGAAAGCATTATCGGGGTGATCAGGAGATTTTTCTGGAAATATTGCAGGAACGGCACCTGGACCTCCAGGGAGTGTTCCCGGGCGTGGGTCCCGGGATCGTCAGCCACGAACGGGGATTGGCGACGGATCTCTTTGGCCAGTTCCTGATCGATAGTAACTGGCCCTTGGGGCATTTCCCATTCCCCGCTGGCCATTATGGCAATGGCAGGTCCCTGACCGTGATGATTGGGGCCCAGAATCACGACCCGTTCAGGTATCCTTACCCGGCTATAGGTCTCGCCCGCTACCCCGCCCGAAAACATATACCCTGCATGGGGCGCAATCACGGCTATGGCTGCCTTTTTCTCTTGCGGGGAGCAAGCCGTGGTGTAGGATGCCAGGTCTCTTTCCAGAACACTGGGTGTCCCGGGATAAAATTGATGGGCAACCGCAGGAAATCTCTTCATACCCTCCCTCCTTTCACATAGTTTTGACCTTCCAGAAGGTGCCGTCCGGGCCGTCCTTAAGTTCGATGTTTTTGGATTGGAGCTCTTTCCGGATAGCATCCGCGCTTGTCCAATCCTTTTGGTCCCGGGCCGCATTACGCTCACGGATGAGTCCTTCGATCTCCTCTTTGGTCAGGGTTATGTTTAAGAGCGCGTCTTCTTTCTGAGCCTTAAAAAATTGGGCCGGGTCCTCGCAGAGTAACCCCATAATACCGGAAACCTCAAGCACCAGGGTTGCCCCCTTATTAAGAAGCTCAAGGTCTTCCCGGGCCGGCGGAGAGGAAAGGGCCTGCCGTACCCGGTTTAAGACCTTCACCGCGTCAAAGATATGGCCCAGTGCCCGGGCGGTATTGAAGTCATCATCCATTGCGGCCCTGAATTGCAGCGGCAAGGTCTCAATTTTTTCCCTTTCCGCCGGGGTGCTCACGACCTTCCTGTTGGATAAGGGAGTTGCGGAAACCTTTTTTAATTGGGCCAGGCAGTCGTACAGGCGGTCAAGGCCGGCAACGGCATGGGCCATGGCCTCCTCGGAATAATCAAGCGGATTCCGGTAATGGGTGGAAAAAACAAAGAGACGCAAGGCCTCCGGATGATACCGGGAGAGCACGTCCCTGATGGTCAGGAAATTGCCCTGGGACTTGGACATTTTTTCATCCTTTATGGTGACAAATCCGTGATGGACCCAGAGTTTTACAAAGGTTTTTCCCGTGAGGCCCTCGCTCTGGGCGATCTCATTTTCATGATGGGGAAAGATTAGATCCTGACCCCCGCCATGGATGTCAAAGCTGTCCCCCAGATATTTGCGGCTCATGGCCGAGCATTCAATGTGCCAACCGGGCCGTCCAGGTCCCCATGGGCTCTCCCAGAAGGGTTCCCCGGGTTTACTCCCTTTCCAGAGGACAAAATCAAGGGGATTCGTTTTATTCTCGTTGACCGCAATCCTTGCCCCGGCCTTCAGTTCCTCCAGGTTTCGGCCGGAGAGCTTTCCGTAGGATTTGAATCTGTCTACGGCGTAATAGACGTCGTTTCCAGCCTGATAGGCCAGACCCTTATCCATGAGTTCCCGGATCATCGCTACGATTTCCGCCACATGCCGGGTGGCCCGTGGTTCCAGAAAGGGGCGGGCGACACCGAGGCGATCCATATCTTCATAAAAGGCGGCGATAAAGCGTTCCGAGAGTTCTTCGCATGTGGTATTTTGTTCCTGGGCTCGTTTGATGATTTTATCGTCGATGTCGGTGAAATTCCTGATATAGGTAACCTTATACCCCTCATGCAGCAGATAGCGAAAAATCATGTCAAATACCAGGGCCGAGCGGGCATGGCCGATGTGGCAGTAGTCATAGGCGGTTATGCCGCACACATAAAGGCGTACCTGGCGATCCGGGGCGAATGGGAGGGGTTCTTTTTTGTGGGTCAGGGTGTTATGGATATGGATTGTCATCGGTTCATTCTTTTTTGATTTATGTACTGCGGGATAAAGGGCTGGCCGTCAAGGGCTGGAGTTTTCATTCGAAATTATTTAAGAGAAGGTACCAATAGGAATGCATAATGTCAACGTGGATGAGGTTATATGGAGGAGGCCGAGTATGGAGAAAGAAAGGAAAGAAGGGTTTATCGCCGAGAAGGAGCTTGCCAACGGTATGACCGTTGCCTTTTACGATTTGTCCCGCAAGATTGCAAAAGGTTGCTGGTTGGTTGAAATTATATGTGAGGGTGTTTGCCCGATTCTTGACGAATGGTGGTCGAGATGCGCCGGGGAGAACGTCCAATTTCTTTTTAAGGTTCAAGAGATCATGGGAAAGACCTTAACCTTCTCCGTAAAGAAGGTGCGCCATTTTGTGACGGTTGCGGACAAGGATGCCGTTGCAAAAGGGTTTCTTGATCAGACAGAGAAAAATATGATGCCCTATCTTGGGAATGAAAAATTTCCGGAAAAATTGTTTGTCCGACGCTATAACGAGATCAAGGAAAAACTCCTTCTGGAAGATATGCTTCAGCCAAGGGATGAGCCGCTGTTTGAGGAGGATGATGGGTCGGCCGATTTTCCCTTAATATGAAGTTTAACTGAACATTAGTGGCTCATCGCGGATTAGTGGGAAACCACCTTGAGATACGTCCAACTTTTTGGAATTGGTGCGTATAACGCACCCTACGAAATTGGAGAATACATGCTGGTTAGCTGTGACTCGATGCCTTTGTAGGGTGCGCTATGCGCACCATTCGTTTGCCATCTTCCCACTAATCCGCGATGAGCCACATTAGTGAGCCTCCTTTTACTTTTGCCCTTCGATATTCCGGCATAACTTGATTAAAAGCGTTTCCTATCATTTTTTTAAAAATTTATTGAAATAAAAAAAAAGCAAATATATATAGACCTGCTAATTGGTACTCGTGTTCTCATCTGGCGTTGTTATTGCAGTTCCCAAACATGGTTATGAATCAGGAGAAGGGGAATCTCTCGACCATGTTAATGTATTTAGAAACACTTCGCGATCTTAGGTCAACCACTAACTTAAAAAGGAAGGTAACTACTCAGGTGGATAGTCTGTAGGTGTTTAGGTGGATAGGGGGGAGGGTTCTTGATTTGTTCTTTGCGC
>CAZDYX010000200.1:0-4160 GCA_964509775.1 uncultured Desulfobulbia bacterium
TGTGAACCCCCTGCAGCGCCGTAACCCGCAACAAGTCATAATGATGCTGCACAGGCGTGAACCAAAAGGTAGGTGGTCATTTAAACCGCCCAAAAAAAGGAAAATTGATTTGTTAAAAATTAAAAAGCCAACTCAATGATATTGGCTTTTGTGGTTTGCGGCAATGAAGAAAGAGCCTATTTTGTTCCTTCTATTGTTCTGGCTGCTTTGTTTGCCCCTCCAACCAAAGGTTGGCCAGGTCGATTTCAATTTCCTGGAACGGCTCGGCTCGAACTTTGGCATTTTCGGCGGACGTTCCGATGATTACCCACCGGCCTGATTCAAGCCTTAGGACTTCCAGCGTTTTGTTTATGGGATCGATGAGCCAAAAATACGGAATCCGGTGCTTGGCGTAAATCCCCATCTTCGTTATCCGATCATGACGGATACTGCTGGGGGAAAGAATTTCACACACCCAGTCCGGAGCCACCGAAATCCAGTTGTGGCCTTCGGGTTTAGAAAAATGTTCTTTTTTCCAGCCGGCAAGGTCAGGCACAAAGGTGTCTTCTATAAGTTTAATTTCTGGCTCAGGAAGAATTATCCACCCGCCCGGTCCGCCTCGTCCATGGTGATATGGAACGACTATTTCGCTTCCAAGAAGCAATGTCGCAAAAACATGCTCTGATGACGGTCTGGGGGAAACTATCAGCTCGCCGTCAATGATTTCCCCGGTCATATGTTCCGGGATGTTGTAAAGATCGTCGTATGTTGCCCTTTTTCTTGCTGGTTCTGCCATTTTTCCCTCCTTAAAACCTAAAACTTAGAGCCTATTCCTCTGCTACGCATACACGCATCAGGACTCCTCATTTCTTTTCCGGAACCAGTAGATAAGTTCGTTTCTGATCTGCTTCATGTCAAGGGCATAGATGTTCTGCGGAAAAAGGAGATCGGCGACCCCGGAATCGAAGATCCTTTTCACCTCATACTCGTCATGGGAGATGTCCCGTTGATACATATAGTTTAAATAACTTTTGTTCGTATGGACGATGAACTCGACTCGCATCCCGCCCATGCGGGCGAAAAACTTGAACATCGGCGTGAGCGACGAACTGCCGATGTTTCCAGGCGAGCGCATGCCGCCGGTCAAGGTGTCCGACACCTCTTCCAGGGTCATAAAGGAGTCGGCCTTGATTGCGCTCTGGGTAAGATGCCGGTGGAAGATCTTGACGTCCATGGCCGAGTCGAGCACGGCCATGAGCCCTAGTTCATCATCCACTGCCACGGCCGGATTTTCCTCGCCTTTCCGCAGGAGCTTTAAGACCTTCACCTCGGGCGGTTTTTTGCGCACGCTCACATAAACGGGGATCTGCCGGCCATCGGACATGAAGCGGCGGCGCTTGATGACCGTAAGCTTTTGCCCCGGATTGCGGGTAAGCGCGCCGATTCTGTCCCGATCGATCACCTTGACATCGGTGCAGGAAAAGGTCTCGCGGTCATGGGCGCTCAAGAGATAGACCACCTCCAGCTCGCCGATCTTGGCCTCTTTGCTCCAGACATATTCATTCAGAAAATCAAGAAATTGGGCAAACTTGATTTCGACATTGGTCTCCCGCTCCCGCTGGTCAATAGAGCCGGCAAGATTCAAAAGAATAAGCTTTCTTTTGGCCTCAAAGCGCGCCTTTTTGGAATACCGCTCATCAAAGATCGTGAGGAGCAACTGCACCGGGCTGTTTGCGGCGGTTATCTCGTTGGTCATCTCGATATAGGTGGAATAGTTGGCAAAGATCTTTCCCTGAAGATAGCGGATGACGTTGTCGGCAGTGCGGGAATAGCCCTGTACCCGGCTGATGATTTCCCGGTCATTACCCTCGATCCCGAACATGTTGCCCAGGAGCTTGAAGGCCCGGAGATCCACAACGGCCTGCCGGGATTTGTCCTTGATTAACCGTTTAATATCGGCAAAGGAGTGCATATCGAGGAGATCAAAAATCTGGTTGCGGATCACCCGGTATCTGCTTGCCATGCTGCTTTCTTTTATGTGTGTTGCCCACGCCCGGGCCGCTGGGGAAAAGGGCCTGTCGCCGGGCGGCTGCTCGCCGGTGGCAAACGGCCCGTCCTGGGGAAGAAGGGAAAAAATGCTGTATCTCATGGTGTAATCCTGGTATCTAACGCCGCAATCGCAAGCGCCAATGCTCTGGCAGGGCGTGGTGTTTTATGGGGTAAGAAATCGACGCATCCGGATATTCATCAGGATAGCAATCCCTATTATGGTGGTTATCAGGGAAGAGCCGCCATAACTCATCAGGGGCAGGGGAATCCCAACTACGGGTAACAGCCCCATGACCATGGCCAAATTAATAAATGCCTGCCAAAAGAGAAGGGAGCAGATGCCAAAGGCCAAGATGACGCCAAATTTGTCCTTGGATTGAACGGCAGTATGGATTCCCCAGAGAATGAGGAAAAAATAACAACCCAGGAAAAATAACGAACCTACAAAGCCCCATTCCTCCGCCCATACCGAAAAGACAAAATCGGTGTGACGTTCGGGCAGGAAGTCAAGATGCCCTTGAGTTCCCTTGAGATAGCCTTTCCCAAACTCCATTCCACTGCCCATGGCAATTTTTGATTGCAGGATGTGATAGCCGGTATTCCGGGGATCATCCTCAGGGTTAAGAAAGGTCTTTATTCTTTGTTGCTGATAGGGTTTAAGAACGTGCATCCAGCCAATGAGTCCCGCAGCCACGGCCGCACCGAGCAAGGTAAGAAAGGTGGACCACCTGAGTTTCACAAAAAGGGTCATGGAAATAAAAATGAAGACCAAAAGTAACCCTGTCCCAAGATCGGGCTGTTTTAAGATCATGATAAAAGGAGCGGCGCAGAGGAGTATGGGGACGATAAGTTCTTGGAGGGAAAAGCCCTGGCCGGTATCTTTCCGGTAATAATAACCGGCAAGCACAATCACCAGTACCAATTTTGCAAGTTCCGATGGCTGTAAATTAAACAGTCCCAGATCAATCCACCGCTGAGAGCCTTTTTCGGTTTTGCCGATTATGAGCGCGAGCAGGAGGAGAAGGTTTATCGTCCCATAGAGGGGATATCCGAAGTTCAGGAGCACCCGATAGTCGAAACTAAAGATGAAGATCATGCAGGCAAGGCCTATCAGGGTAAAATACATCTGCTTGATGTAAAACGGTGTTCCCGTAATTTCGCTTTTATATCCTGCACTATAAAGATTAATAATACTAACGCCAGAGACCACCAAAAAGGCCACCAGCATCACCCAATCGAAGTTTGTGAACAGCCGTTTGTCGAGTCGGAACATGCCTTGCCTCCGGATGAAGGATCACAAACCCTTTTCGGGTTCGTTGTTGGGATGATTTTTCTTGTCAAAATATTTTTGTAACACCTTCTTGGCTACGGGTGCGGAATTTTCCCCGCCATGACCGCCATGTTCAATCAGGACCGCTACCGCGATCTCCGGACGTTCCGCCGGTGCGAAACAGATGAACCAGGCATGGTCCTTATATTGATAGGGGATCTTCGCATAGGGAATATCCTTATGTTTGGAAAGATGGACCACCTGTGCCGTGCCCGTCTTGCCCCCCACCATGATGTTTTCTAATCTTGCCGCGCCGCCAGTGCCGTGCGGTTCATTGACCGCTGCTACCAGGGCCTTGCGGACAAGGACGCGCTGGGCTTCTGAACCAAGGATCTTCCCGTCCACAACCGGTGTAAGTTGGGCCAGGATTTTACCGTCAGGCCCCCTGACTTTTTCCACAATCAGCGGCCGGTACAGGGTGCCGCCATTGGCCACGGCCGCCATCAACCGGCACATCTGCAAGGGGGTGACAAGATCGAACCCCTGTCCAATGGCGATGGAAAGGGTTTCACCATCCTGCCACGGCACCTTGTATTTTTTCAGTTTCCAGGCGGCGGTGGGGATGTTGCCGGGTTTCTCGTTTTCAAATTCGATCCCGGTCAATTGACCGAGCCCCATACTGTTTGCATATTTGGCAAGGTTGTCAACCCCAACTCGTTGACCTACCTGATAAAAATAGACATCGCACGATTGGGCGATGGCGTTGTGCAGGCTTATCGATCCGTGTCCGCCCTTTTTCCAGCAGCCATAGGAGCGGTTGCCGAAAAAGTAGGAGCCGCCGCAGAAAAAGGGTTTTTCCGGG
>CAZDYX010000200.1:4170-6924 GCA_964509775.1 uncultured Desulfobulbia bacterium
CCCCTCGGCGAGACCGGCGATTGCAGTGACTACCTTGTAGGTGGAGCCGGGGGGATATTGGGCCTGGAGGGCCTTGTTGATCAGGGGGTGGAGAGGATCTTTGTTTAGTTCCTCCCATTTTTCGTTTGAAATGCCGCCAATAAAATTCTCCAGTTTCAGGCCAGGAATGCTGGCAAAAACGAGGAGCCTGCCACTTTGAACATCCATTGCGACCACGGCCCCGGACCTGTTAGCCATGGCGTTTTCCGCCTCTTTCTGTAAATCAAGATCGATGGTGAGAAAAATGTCGTTTCCAGGGCTAGGCAGGTCCTCTTTAATCAATTTCTGCTGGTATCCATGGACGTCAACCTCTAGTCGACGAAAACCCTTTTGGCCCCGCAAATATGCCTCGTAGCGTTTTTCAACCCCCATTTTCCCCACCATATCTCCTGGCTGGTAGAAGATATCTTTCTTTAGTTCATCCGGATTGATTTCCCCAAGGTAGCCAATAATGTGCGATGCGATATCCTGTTGCAGGTAATGCCTGCTGGGCACCACCTCGATTTCTATGCCCGGCAGTTCATAATGGTAATTTTCCACATTGACCAGGGTCTTCCAGTCAATGTTTTCCTTTATGCGCACGGGGATATACCTTGGCGTGTCAGCAGCGGCGCGGATTTTACCAAGGAGATCGGATATGTCGTCACCAAGGATTTGGGCCAACCTTTTGATCACCTCGTCGGGGTTGGGGGCATCCTCTTTTATCCAAACAATATTAAAACCTGGTTTATTGGTGACGATTTCTTGACCGTTCCGGTCAAGTATTGCTCCCCGTGGGGGGGCAATACTTTGATTCCTGATGCGGTTGCTTTCGGATCTCTTGGCATACTCGGCACCCTTGTGGATCTGGAGATACCATAATCTCGAGATTAGCAGGGCAAGGAGAATAACGACTACGGTAATGGCAATATCGAGCCGTTTCTTTAATAGTTCTAACTCCTCCTCGTCAGGCTTGGTTATGGTTATCCGTCTCATCGTCGGGAGCTGCCTTTCTTTTTGATCCGGGTGAAAGACCATACCTTTTGGTAAACAAAAAAGAATGGAAAGGAAATTGCCCCGGTTAACAAGGCCTGGATGCATACCGCTCCCCATGACCAGGGGAAAATACCTTCTGGGTCGATAAACGTATTGATTATGATCCAGACCCCACTGCCGGAAAGGAGAAAGCTCATCCCCACCAGCACCATCTTATAGAGATGTTCTTCAATGATCAATTTCTGCGTGATGGTTTTGATGATAAGGAAGAGAAAGAGGTAGAGGAGGGGATAAAGGCCCATAAAAATCCCGGAAAAAATATCCATTATCAAACCCAGGATAATGCTGATCACCGTGCCCGGAAGGTAATCCAGCCGCAGCCCAAGAAATACGATCAGGATAAACAATGGGTCGATCTTCCCGATCCAGTCCGGCAGGAATTGAAAGATTGTTGTTTGCAGGACGATTGAGACGATCCCCGCGAGCAGGAAATTGAGAACGAGCATATAAATTCCAACCAGGCTATTCGGTGAGCGAATTTTTTTTCAGAATAATGATAACGTACTCTAACTGGGAGAAATCCACTGCCGGGACGATTTTGATTTGTTGAAACATGCCGGGAGCGTCTTTAACCACCTGGGAGATTTGTCCGACTGGAATCCCTTGGGGAAACACCCCTCCCCATCCTGAAGTGACTAAATGGTTCCCTACCTCTACCTCGCAGTTTTTAAGGACGTAGTTTAGTTCAAAAAAATTATCACCCGTACCTTTTACGATTCCGTGGATTCTGGTTTCCTGGATTATGGCGTCTGTCGCGCTGTTCGGATCTTTGGCCAACAAGACCTTGGCGAAGTGTGGTGAGACGTTCATGACCTGACCCACAATGCCTTCTATGGTTACCACCGGCATCCCTCTTTGAATGCCATCGCTGGTGCCCCGGTCAATAATGATGGTTTCAAACCAGATGGAGGGGTCCCTGCCAATGAGTTGGGCGGAGATGGTAGGGGCCTGGAGCGATTCCTTTAAATCAAGGAGTTTTTTAAGACGGATATTCGTTGCCATTGCCTCGCGGTATTCATTATTGGCGGCCAGGTATTTCGAAAGTTCTTCACGGAGACGCTTGTTTTCTTCCCGGGTATTTAAGAGGGCAATATATCCTTCCCAACCTCCTGCCAAGTAAGTGGTGATTTTCGATATTCCGGATTGAGCGGTTCCTATCAGTTCCAGGATAATTTTTTGGGGTCCTCCAAACTCTTCTTCTTTGCCGATATGGGCGACAACAAGGCTGATGAGAATGGTCAGGGTTATGCCCAATCCTACAAGTTTTTTCAGCTGTTGGGATCGTTTGGATTTTTTCTGCATTTCAATCCGACGACTGCTCGCAAATTATTGCTCGGTTGCCAAAGATTTTTCTGAATGTTCAGATACGCGGCCTGTACACCTTATGGCATCGAAAAAAAGATCTTTGCCAGGCATAGATACCTTATGGCCTTTCTTTGAAGAGAATGGGCAGAGGTGATGGATCAAGATGCAATGGGAAAGGAAGTGAGGTTTTGAGGTCATCAGGTGATCATTATTTCTCTAAGCACCTCAATATTGTCAAGGGCCTTCCCGGAACCAAGAACCACTGACGATAAAGGATCGTCGGCCACAATAATCGGAAGGCCGGTCTCCTCGCGCAGACGTTTATCAAAAAACGGAACTGGACGGATCTCGCCGCCAAGCCCCAGTTCGCCAAAA
>CAZDYX010000201.1:0-6889 GCA_964509775.1 uncultured Desulfobulbia bacterium
TGGGCTGGTATGTCATGCCCCTTTGGGGCTACCCGCACAGGTCGAAATTTTTCGAGCTGTGCGGGTAGGATTAAGCCGCCAGCTTAAACTCTATTCTTTCTCCTCGAACCACTTGGCGCTTTCTTTATTCCTTTTTAGGGCGGTGATTGTTGCCAGGCTTACAGATTTTGACCAAATGAAACCAATCAAGAATGATCCCAATATTCTTATACCAAATGAAAGTCAGGAGAATTGCTTCATTCAATATTGTATGGCCATCCGTAAAGAATTGTATTCGTGTTATCCCTGTCAGCCAGTGTCTACACGATATGCCATATGCTAAATCTTACCGGCAAGTTGCCCGCAGGCCGCAGAGATATCTGCCCCCCGGCTGTCACGAAGGGTGGCGGTAAGGCCTGCGGCAAGAAGAACTTCTTGAAACTGCCGTATGGTCTCGGCCGAAGGCCGGTAAAAAGGGATCCCTTCGGCCTCATTCAGGGCAAGAAGATTCACCTTGCTCCGGATGTTGGCAAGCCTTTTAACCAGCTTGCGGGCCGCCTCCCGGCTATCGTTTACCTCCTTGATAAGGACATACTCAAAGGTGATCCGGCGTCTTTTGGGAAGGGGAAACTCCCGGCAGGCTGCCAGGAGTTGGTCTAGGGGATAGGTGCGATTGATGGGCATGAGCAGGTCCCGGGTCGCATCGTCGGCGGCGTGGAGCGAGACCGCAAGGCTCACCGTTACGCTCTCACCCAGATCCTTCAGGCGCGGGACGATGCCGCAGGTCGAAACGGTGATCCGGCGTCCGGAAAAATCAAGCCCGGAAGGTGCGAGCAGTATCCTTAAGGCCTTGACCAGGTTTTCAAAATTGGCCAAGGGCTCGCCCATGCCCATAAAAACCAGGTTGGTGATCCCCCCCCTTTTACCCCCGCCTTCCGCCTCCTGTACGGCCAGGACCTGATTGACCATCTCCGCAGGCCTTAGATTCCGCGTCAGGCCAAGGGTTCCGGTAACGCAGAAGCGGCATCCCATGGCGCACCCCACCTGAGAGGAAAGGCACAGGGTCAAGCGGTCCTGGTCCGGGATGAGCACGCTTTCAATGATGGCGCCGTCGTCAAGGCGAAAGGCATATTTCCTGGTGCCGTCTGCTGAGGTCTCGATCCGAGAGGGGGAAAGGACGCTTATATCCGCCGCATCGGCCAGTTGCTCGCGTAGCCCCTTGGAAAGATCGGTCATCTGCGAAAATCCCGTAATTCCGGGCCGAAAGAGCCAGGAAAAGATCTGACGGCCGCGAAAGGGGGAAAGCCCCAGCTCGCCTCCAAACGTAATCATTTCCTCCAGGCTAAAGTCCTTAAGATCCGGTCTGGTCATACCCCTCCCTGCCGATGAGAAAGATGCCGTAGGTGGCCCGAAGATTCGGTACGGCATTGATGATGTTTCCGTCCGCTCGATGGTGGTCGGTGTTGATGGCCACCTCTTTCCGGATTTTAAAGCCCACGTTTTTTGCAAATTGCCGGAAATCCTTTAAGGTAAGGACCCGGATGTTCGGGGTGTCATACCATTCATACGGCAGGGCCTTGCTGATCGGCGCCATCCCCTTGACCAGAAGCTGAAACCGGATCCGCCAGTGGCCGAAGTTCGGAAAACTCACGATCCCGAGTCGGCCCACCCGCAGCATCTCAACAATGAGCTTGTCCGGCGCATAGACCTGCTGCAGGGTCTGGCTTAGGATTACAAAATCAAAGGACTGATCCGGGTAATCGATAATTTCCGTACTGATGTCGCCCTGGAGGATGCTGATACCCCGGCCGATCCCCTGGGAGGCCCGGGCCTCATTGATCTCGATCCCGACGCCCCGCACCCCCTTTTCCTTTTTGAGATAGTGCAGGAGCTCGCCCTCGCCGCAGCCAAGATCAAGCACCTTGGATAGCGGCTCAATCCAGGAGCCGATGATTTCAAAATCAAACCGCATAATGGTCATCCGTCTCGCGTTATTTGCTCTTGATCCCGGGCGAGAAATCCCCGGATCAACTCGGTCAGTCGATCGTTTGGTATCAGGAAGGCATCGTGGCCGCAATCCGCCTTTATCTCGCAGAAACTCACATCAAGGCCGTTTTTTTTCATGGCCTGGACCATGGTCCGAGACTGATAGGTGGGATACAACCAGTCAGAGGTAAACGATATGACGAGGAATTTCGCCCTTGCCCGGGAAAAGGCCCTGACCAGGGAACCGTCCCCGTATTGGAGCTTCAGGTCAAAGTAGTCGGCGGCCCGGGTGATATATAAAAAGGAATTGGCGTCGAAGCGGTCCACGAACTTTTGCCCCTGATAGCGCAGATAGCTTTCCACCTGAAAATCCGCCTCGAAATTATAGGAAAAATACTCCTTGTCCTGGAGACGGCGGCCGAACTTACGACGCATGGCCTCATCCGATAGATAGGTGATATGGCCGATCATCCGGGCCACGGCAAGGCCGTGACTCGGACCGGTTTTTTCGTAATAATTTCCCTGTAACCATTCAGGATCTGCCATGATGGCCTGTCGCGCCACCTCATTAAAGGCAATGGCCAGGGCTGAATGCCGGGGGGTGGTCGCCAGCGGGATGGCAGCGGCCACCATATCCGGGTACCGGATACACCATTCCAACACTTGCATGCCCCCTATGGAACCGCCCACCACGGCATGGAGTCTCTTGATACCCAACTGGTCCATCAGTGCCTTCTGGGCCTTCACCATATCGCCGATGGTCACCATGGGAAAATCAAGGCCGTATGGCCGGCCGGTCCTGGGATTGATGGAAGAGGGGCCGGTTGAGCCCATACAACTGCCGATGATATTGGAACAGATCACAAAATAGCGGTTGGTGTCAATACCCTTACCCGGCCCGATCATGATGTCCCACCAGCCGGGCTTGGGGTCTTCCTCCGAATAATGGCCCGCTGCATGGCTGTCGCCGGAAAGGGCGTGCAGCACGAGGACCACGTTACTTAGGTCTGCATTTAATGCCCCGTAGGTCTCATAGGCAAGGGTAATGGGCCCGAGCTTCCCGCCGCTCTCCAGAGGCATTTCATCCGGCGGCAAGGCAAAGGTGAGGAATTGTTTCCGGACCCTTCCTATTGAGACGCCCTGGCTGTCATGCTGGATATATTCACTCATTACAACTTCTCACACCTTGGCCAGGCCCTGGGAGAGGTCCGCACAGATGTCCTCCATTGCCTCGATGCCCACCGAGAGGCGGATCATGTCCGGCGTGATGGACAGCGCCCTCCTGCTCTCCTCGGTAAAGGCCCGGTATTGGGTGGAGTAGGGATGGATAACCAGGGTCTTGCAGTCGCCCAGGTTGGCCAGGTTGTAGATAAGCCGCAGGTTGTTGATAAAACGGAAACAGACCGCCTCGTCCCTAAGACCAAAGGTGATCATGGCGCCGAATCCGGTGTTGGCAAACTGGGTCTGGGCCGTGGAATGAAAGGGATGATCGTCGAACCCGGGATAATTCACCCACGAGATCTTACTCTGGCCTTGGAGAAAATTGGCCACTGCCATCGCATTTACCAGGTGCCGCTCCATCCGGAGGGCCAGGGTGTCAAGGCCGATCATGGTGAGATAGGAATGCCAGGGCGCGGCCGTGGTGCCGAAATTGATATGGTGCTCCCGCCAGATCTTATCGAGCAGGGCAAGCGGCCCCTTCCGCTCGATGAACGGTTTTAGGTCCGGGAACCGTTCATCGGGCCAGGGGAAATTGCCGCTGTCGATCACCACGCCGCCCACGGCATCCCCGTGGCCGCTCAGGTATTTGGTGGTGGAATGGATCACCACATCGGCCCCGAGGTTTATGGGCCGGCAAAGATAGGGGGTGGCAACGGTGTTGTCCACGAGCAGCGGAATCCCATGGGAATGACATACCTCGGCCATCTGCTTAAGGTTGGGGATGTCAAGCTTGGGATTGCCGATGGTCTCCAGATAGAGAAATCGGGTCTTTTCGTTGATGGCGCGGGTCAAGGCCTCGACATCGGTACTTTCCCGCATCTGGGCGCAAATCCCGTATTTTTTAAAGATATTGGCAAAGAGGATATAGGTGGACATAAAAAGGGAATTGCCGCAGACAAACTCGTCTCCGGCGCGGAGCAGGGCCATACAGGTATTGGCAATTGCCGCCATGCCCGAAGACATGACAACCGCG
The DNA here is from genome assembly GCA_964509775.1 of uncultured Desulfobulbia bacterium. GTDB lineage: Bacteria > Desulfobacterota > Desulfobulbia > Desulfobulbales > CAZDYX01 > CAZDYX01. The sequence goes on from CAZDYX010000201.1 coordinate 4,160, forward strand.
CCCCGGCCGCCTTCGAGGACGGTCATCTTTTCCTCCAGGGTTCGGTTGGTGGGGTTGGTAAGCCGCATATAGATATGATCTGCGGTCTTGCCGCCAAAGGTGTCGCTTAGGCCCTCCGCGGTTTCATGGCAATGGGATGCCGTCTGAAAAACGGGCGCCATTGTGGCCCCCTGCCAGGTCTCGGGCGATTGGGCGGCATGAATAACCTGGGTGTGGAAACGAAGGGAACGGTTCTTGGTCATTTTTTTCTCCGGTTTTTTGGTCTTGATCAAAACCTGACCCTCAGATTTCTTTCAAAATACACTTGTCAATAATTTATATATACCATATAGAAATTTAGAGTAAACACTTGCAAATACGCTCATGAATGGATATAATTCACGCCATGAATGAAAAAACATTTCCCCGACACATGATTGCCCCGTTGGGCCAACGTTTACGCGTGATGCCGGCCGTCGTGGTTACCGGCGCCCGACAGACGGGCAAGAGCACCCTGGTAAAGGTGCTTACGCTAGAAAAGCGTTCCTACTTTTCCCTCGACGACATGGATGTTTTCGAACTGGCCAGGCGAAATCCTGAAGCCCTGGTGGGGGGCGCGGCAAAGGTGACTCTCGATGAGGTGCAACGGGAACCCGACCTGCTCCTCGCTGTTAAACGGGCCATCGATTCCGATCGGCAACCGGGCCGGTTTCTGCTGACCGGATCGGCCAATCTGCTCCTGATGCAGGGAGTATCCGAATCGCTCGCTGGTCGCGCCAGCTACCTCACCCTCTGGCCGATGACCCGGCGGGAGCAACTGGGCCTTGGCCGTTGCGGACTGTGGGAAGAACTGGTCGCGGCGAATGACGCCCAATGGCCCGATCTCCTCAGCGTGGACACATCGGGTCCGGAAGACTGGCAGGAATTTGCCCGACGCGGCGGATTTCCCACGCCCGCCGTCCACATGTCCAGGGCGGAGGACAGGATGGTCTGGTTCGATGGGTACGTCCGGACCTACCTGGAGCGGGACCTGCAGATGCTTTCCTCCATAGCCGCCCTGCCTGATTTTCGCCGGCTGATGCGGGCAGCCTGTTTTCGCCTCGGACAGATCGTAAACCAGACGGAAATGGCCCGTGACCTATCGCTGAAACAGCCCACGGTGCACCGCTACCTGAACCTGCTGGAAACTTCGTACCTCCTGATTCGCTTGCCTGCCTATTCGGTGAACCGTACGAAACGTCTCCTCAAGTCCCCCAAGCTGTACTGGGGCGACGTCGGACTGGCGATGCACCTCTCCGGGATGGCCGAACCGACGGGCGCTCACCTCGAGAATCTGGTCCTGCTTGACCTTTTGGCCTGGCAATGTGGTCGGCTTCTGAACACGGAGATTCTCTATTGGCGGACTACGACGGGCGAAGAAGTGGATTTGGTGATCGAGACGGAGGGGAAGGTGCTTCCCATCGAGATTAAATCAACGAGCCGCCCCAGGGTGAGGGATGTCGCGAACCTGATTGCCTTCCAGCATGAGTACGGCAAAGATGCGCGCGCCGGGTTGCTGCTGCACACCGGCACGGAGATCGAATGGTTGACGCCCACCGTGCTTGCGGCGCCCTGGTGGAAGATGATCTGAATAAATGGAGAAAGCATGATCTATAAGAAAAAACTCATCGAAGTCGCACTGCCTCTGGACGCCATTAACAAGGCCAGCGCACGGGAGAAATCGATCCGTCACGGCCACCCGAGCACATTGCACCTGTGTTGGGCGCGGCGGCCGTTGGCAGCGGCGCGGGCGGTGATCTTCGCGCAGATGGTGGACGATCCGTCGGCACATCCCGATCTCTTTCCGACCGCGAAAGCGCAGGAGAAGGAGCGCCAGCGGTTGTTCCGCATCATCGAGGACCTGGTTCTGTGGGAAAACACCACCAACAAGAAGGTCTTGCAGCAGGCGCGGGACGAGATCTGGCAAAGCTGGCGCTATACCTGCGCCGAGAACGCCGACCATCCGAGGGCGAAGGAACTGACCGCCACAAGCTGCCCGCCTTCCACGACCCCTTCGCCGGCGGCGGGGCGCTGCCGCTCGAAGCGCAACGGCTCGGGCTGGAGAGTTTTGCCTCTGATCTCAACCCAGTGGCGGTGCTGATCAACAAGGCGATGATCGAGATTCCGCCGAAGTTTGCCGGCAAGCCGCCGGTGAATCCTGAGTCGAATAGCGAAGTACATCAGGTCAGAAGCGCAAGCGGGTCGGATGGGCGCGCGGCTGATGACCGTCGTCGCCGAGGGCGAGCGGGGGCGTGTATACTTGGCCCCACAGCCAGAAATGGAAGCTATTGCCCGGTCAGCGTCGCCTGCTTGGAAGCCTGAACTCAAGGTTCCAACGCCTTGTCACGACGTTGACCGACTTCCGATGTATGGGATGCCGACATGGGGTGACGCCTTCACCCCCCGCCAGCTCGTGGCGCTGACGACGTTCTCCGACCTGGTGCAGGAGGCGCGCGAGCGGGTGAAGCGGGATGCGATGGAGGCTTGGACTAGGGCGTCTAAATCTGTCTTCGACCGTTGACCGGTTTTTGGCCCCCCGGATTTCCGGTTTTTTGGCCACCACATCTTGGCTCAGGTGGATTTTCACCGGGTCCAAAAACCGGGCAACGAATCTGGGTGATTTTGGCCCTTTTTGGACGCCCTAGGACAGAAGTCTATTCAGAGAAGTTGTTAAAACTATTGAAAAGCTTGTCAATAATACAAAAGATATCA
>CAZDYX010000202.1:0-6850 GCA_964509775.1 uncultured Desulfobulbia bacterium
TTCACGTAGCATTCTGAATTCTGACTCCTGAATTCTGACTCCTGAGCTGTTACAATGCGGGAACAACTGCAGGGACTGGACGAGGAAAAAAAGGAACGTTGAAAGGGGAAAGTCGTACAACCGAAAAGGTAATGACCTTGGAAAAACTAATCTCGGCGATGTGCAAGAGAGATCCGTACCGTGGTCCCCTTCCCCACATCACTCTTCAGGACAAATTCTCCTCCCCGATGCTCCTCCACTATCCGCTTGGAGACACAAAGGCCAAGACCGGTGCCCTGGCTCTTGGTGGTAAAAAAGGGGGTAAACAACTTCTTCTGGACATCCGGCGGGATTCCTTGACCGCTATCGATCACGGCTATTTCCACCACGTCATCCTTGCTTTGTGCCTCAACAACAAGATAACCGCCACCCGGGAGGGCCTCCATGCCGTTTTTTATCACATTGAGGAGTACCTGCTTGAGCTTTTCCCGGTCCCCTTCTATCATGGCATAGGAGGCCCCTTCGGTCTTGAGCAGGAAATCGATGCCCCGCAACTCGCAGTCCTCCTTGACCAAAGCATACACCTCCCGCAGGAGAGCAAACATGTCAAATTTTTCCGGTACCAGGCGCCTTGGCATGTAAAGGTCATTCATGCCAAGCAGCAACCTCTCAAGCCTGCGCACCTCATCGGCAATGATCTTCAACTTGGCGTGATTCTTTTCCTTTTGTACGGTATTGAGCAATTGGCGGGCAAACCCGCCGATCATCACCAGAGGATTTTTGATCTCATGGCTGATCTCAGCCATCGTCTTGCCTAGGGCGGAGAGATGTTCCGCCCGCGAGACCTGTTCCTCCAGGGTCCGGGTTTCGGTCAAATCCCTTATTATACCCGTGAAAAAAAATTTACCGCTGATCTGGGCCACCGAAAAGGAAATGGACGCCGGGAAAAGGGAGCCATCCCGGCGCATGGCCATAAATTCCGTTTCATGACCAAGGAGTTTCGGTCTTCGGGTGGCAAGATAATTGGCAACGGCCTTTTTATGGCCTTCCCGGCAATCAATGTCAAGGATAAGTCCCAGATCCCGGCCCAGGACCTCATCGCGGCTGTAACCAAAAATCTTCTCCGCCGCCTTATTGAAGAAGATAACCGTGGAATCCTCGTCAATAGTAATAAAGGCCTCGTTCGTGTTCTCCACTGCCCCCTTGAGGATATTAAGTTCCAAGCCAGAATCGTTATGGGTATCCATTCAGCACCAATCCTTTAGAGTCCGTTACCGTGAAAATAGAATTCAGGAGTCAGAAGTCAGAAGTCAGAAGTCAGAATTCGCCCTGAACATGCCCCGTAGGGGTCATATGGCCATACGCCCCTACCGTATTTTGACTGACTCCTGAATTCTGAATTCTGAATTCCTTTTCATGATCTGGGGTGATCTCTGATCATGAACGTTAGTAACGCGCATACACGTTATTAAGGAAAATAGTCACTTCCTGGGCTATCTCTGTAAAGGCATCCTCCAACACATAATGACCGGCATCGGCAAAATATCTGCTGCGGGCAAAAGGAAATTTCTCTTTCCATTTATCATAAAAACTCTTATTAAAACAGAAGTCCTTTCCTCCCCACAGGATGAGCATGGGTGTCTTCAGAAACCGGGCAAGACCTGCCTCGATCTCAACCAGGGTCTCCCAGGAGGAATCCCGTGCCGAAAGGGGAATGTCCTCAACAAAACGCAGGATTGCAATCCGGTTATGCCAGGAATTGTACGGCGCTAGATATCCCTGCGCGACCTCGGCCGACAAGGGCCTGGTCACTGCCATATATAAGGCCAGCCGGGCGAAGAGATTGCCCCCGCGGACCAGCAGTGCTCCCAGCCAGGGTGCCCGGCAGATTTGTATCCGCCAGGGAATGCGGCGGGAACGGAAGGCGGCGGTGTTCATGACCACCAGGGACCGAACTCGCTCCGGGGCGCGGCAGGCAAGACCCATCCCGATGGCCCCGCCCCAGTCATGCATCACCAGGGAATATTCCCGGATATCAAGGACAGCAAGTAATTGTTGGAGGTTTTGGATATGGTTTGACAGCAGATAAGGGTAATCCTGCGGTTTGGAAGAGAGGCCGCAGCCCAGGTGATCGGGAACAATCACCCGGTATCTTTCGCGTAACCGAAGCACGAGATTGCGGTAATAAAAGGACCAGGTAGGATTTCCATGCAGCATGACCACGGTCCGCCCCTTACCCTCGTCGAGAAAGGAGAGCCTGTTGCCGTCAAGGTCAATGCTATGGGGGGTAAAAGGGTAAAGGTTATCCATAGAAGATTGTTTCTCGTTTAGGTTGATAGTCTGAAGGGGTTTAGCCTGTTAGCAATAGAGAAAGACGAGATGTGAGACGTACCGTGCCCATCCTCCGATCCATTTCCTTCCTAACAGACTACAGTCTAACGACCTAACCAACCTGGGAGTTACTTATATCCTCGGTAAATCGTAAACTGTAAACGGTCAATCGTCAACCATCATGGCTATGAAATATACAAACAGCGGCATGGTTCAACGTTCCCGGTTCAAGGGTTCAAGGTTAGGTTCCTGCAAGCCACCATCCTCTAAACCTGGAACCTTGAACGTGGAACCTATTGAACCATGCCCAAACAGCGTTGATGGGTCGCTCCCCAAAATCCGTTACCACCGGAAAAAATACGTACCCATTGTCGAACAGCTTGACTTTCAAAAAATATATCTTAATAGTATGTTGCACATTGGCACCCGGTGAAATTTCACCGGGATTTTTTTTAGGGACTCGAAAAATTCTGGGAGAATATACGCATGAGGATTACTGATAAAACATTTGTCGCCATTGACTACTGCCTCACCCTTGACTCGGGCGAGGAGGTTGACCGTTCAGAGGTAGAAAGTCCACTCTGCTTTATCACCGGCACCGGCCAGATCATTCCCGGGCTTGAAAATGGGATCATGGGAATGGCGGCTGGCGAGAGCGCAAAAATCATGGTGGAGGCAAAGGATGGCTACGGACCTGTTCAGGAAAAAATGTTCAATGACGTGCCTAAGGATAGATTCCCGGACGGTGAAGCAATAGAACCCGGGATGTCATTTCAGGCAAGCGGACCGCATGGCCCCTTCATGATTGTGGTGAAGTCGGTAAATGATGATGATGATACCGTGACCGTGGACCTAAACCATCCCCTGGCCGGACAGCGGCTTCACTTCTATATAAAGGTGGCTGAGGTGCGCACGCCCAGCGCCAAAGAGTTATCCTCGACAGCCGGCGACTGTAGTTGCGGCTGTGGTTCTGAAAGTAAGGACAGTTGCGGCCCTGGTTGTAATTGCGGTCAATAAAGACTCGCCAGGAACCAAAAGGGTCACGGGTATGGGGAGAGATTACCTGGTTTGCAGACAAAGACGGACCTCAGGCAAGGATGAAGTATGAGTGATGAAGTATGAATGAAACAGCGGTCGGTTTGTATTCTTTTCATCATTCATAATTCATAATTCATAATTCATAATTCATTCCCTCCCCACTACCATTCCACCCCGAGCATCATACAGTTGATGCCGCTCCCGATCCCCAGGATGGCGGCCCGCTCCCCGGCCTGAAGAAACCCTTTTTCTATACCTATGGCCATGGTTATGGGCGCGGAGACCGAACCTACGTTGCCCAGAGAGGCCAAGGTCTCATAGTTTTTCCTCGGATCAAGGGCCAGGGTCTCAAAAAGGAGCCGGCTATGAGCCCGGCCCACCTGATGACAGAAAAAACGGCTGATGCTTTCCGGCTGCCATTCGATTTCCGCCAGGAAATCCTGCCAGGTGGCATGGGCCGTCTCCACCCCTTTTTTCAATAACTCCTCCGAGTCCGTCCACATCAAGGTTCCCGAACCGTTCCTTTCTCCACCGCGGCAGAGATGATTTTGGGCCGTATTGGCGCGACAGACACCGCCGACCAGGACATGACCGGTCCTGCTGACATTGGCATCGGCCATCACCAGACCAACAGCGCCGGAACCGATGGTGAGGGAGGCAAAGGAGGACTTGATCGATTTCCTGTTAAGGGAAGCATCGGCAAGGATATTCCGCAACGTGGTCTCAACCAGGTCCTCGGCCGTCTCTCCCGCCACTATCAATCCTTTTCGGACCTGGCCGGTCTCGATCATCGCGGCCAGGATAAGCATCCCGTTTAAAAATCCCAGACAGGCGTTGGAAAGGTCAAAAACAAGGCATTGCTGGGCCATTCCCAGATGGTGATGCACAAAAGAGGCAGTGGCCGGCTCCAGCATGTCCCGAGAGACCGAGGTCACCATCAGGCAATCCATCTCCGTAGCCTCCATGCCTGCCTGGGCCAAGGCCCGCTTGCCTGCCAGGGCAGCCGCGTCGCTGGGTTTGGTGCCGGGAGGCCAGAAACGCCGTTCCTCTATGCCGCTCATCAAGGAAAGTCGGCCGCCGGGAAGCTTGAGCCGCTCATATACGGGAGCCAGTCGTTCTTCCAAGGCGGCTGAACTCACCACGTGCGGCGGCAGGGCATATCCGAAGGCACAGAGACGGGCGCGGGTGAATCTCATCGCATGGCCCTGGCAATGATATCGGAATCGAAATAGTTGATCCCCATACCGGCATCGGCAACGAGGCATTGGGCCGTGATGGCGGAGGAACGTTCCGAAAGGAGAAAGGCGACGATATTGGCCACCTCCCCGGTCTTCAAGGCCTCCTGGCGCAAGGTCAATTGCTCGGCATAGAGATAGCTGTCGATATAGCCGGGAATACCTGCCGAGGCCGAGGTCTTGAGCAGCCCCGGACAGACCGCGTTAAACCGTACCCGGGAAAAACGGGAAAAGCCCTTGGCCAGAAAACAGAGAGAGGCCTCCAGTGCCGCCTTCACCGGCGCCATATACCCGTAGTTTTCCGCCGCCATCCGCGTGGTGGAGATGGAGATGGTGACCACCGAGGCGTTTTCGTCCAGGAGGTCCTGAAAATGGTTGCTGATGGCGATCAGTGAAAAGCAGGATATATCCACTGCCTGCAGGAAATCCTTTTTGGTAACCTCGTGAAAGGGTCTCAATCCCTCGCTGTAATTGGCATAGGCAATGGAATGTACGAGGCCATGGATCTTTCCCTCGGAAAGGGCACGGATCTCGTCTCTTACCCGGACGATGTTCGTCTCATCCTCCACATCGCAGATCAGGACCGGGGCCGCGGGAAAAAGTTTTTGGGCCTGGGCCGCCCGTTCGGGCCTTCGCACCACATGGATAATCTCTGCGCCCTCCTCGACCAAAACCTGGCCGATGGCGCAGGCCACTGATTTACGATTGGCAAGCCCAAAGATCACAAAACGCTTGCCGGAAAGACCAAGAAAGCTCATCGTTCCTTCCTTTCGGTAACCATACAGGCAAAATCCACCTTCACCACCTCTTTGCCGGCCACAAAGACCCTACCCCGCAAAAAACAGGCGGGCCATATCGCCTCGGTCACCTCCACCTGGACCCGGATGGTATCACCCGGCCGGACCTCCCGCCTGAACTTTGCCTCTCTGATCCGGGTAAGCACGGGGATGCCGCCCATTGTCTTCTGTTCCCTGTTCATGATCTCCATGATCAACAGGCCGCCGGACTGAAACACCGATTCGCACAAAAGCACCCCCGGCATGATGGGGTAGTCGGGATAATGTCCGGTAAAGACGTCAAGATCAAGGGGGATATCTTTTTCCGTCTCAATGCGGTCAGCAGCGAGGGATATTATCCGGTCCACCCATAAAAAAGGGGGTCGATGCGGAATGCGGGCGTAAATATCGTCCTTATAGTCCACCGCTCACCTCAAGAACACTGCCGGTGATGTAACTTGCCTGTGGGCCAGCCAGAAAAAGGACCGCCTCGGCCACCTCCTGGGGCCTGCCGAAACGCCGCATTGGGACCATCTTTTGGTATTCGGCCCGCTGTTCCGGGGTGATGCCTTGCAGAAACTCGGTGTCGATAAAACCCGGGGACACGCAATTTACGGTAATATTCCGGCTCGCGGTCTCTTTTGCAAGGGACCGCGCCAGTCCGATCTGGCCGGCCTTGGATGCCGCATAGTTGCCTTGGCCGGCAAATCCCATATGTGCCATGGGCGAGGTGATGAAGATGATCCGGCCGTATTTTTTCCTCATCATGAGTAGGACCGCATGCTTGGCCATGGCAAAGGAACCGGTGAGATTGACCTCGATCACCCGATTCCAGTCCTCGGGCCGCATCATGGCCACCACCGAGTCCCGACGGATGCCGGCACAACTCACCAGGATATGAATGTACGAAAATTGCTCCTCCACCTGCCGGTAGAAGGCCTCCACCTCCTCGAAATTACCCACATTGCAGCGGAAGAGATGCAGCCGGCCGCAAGAGGCGCATTCGGCGCGCATGATCTCGGCAGCCTCTTCATTTGCGGCATACACCCCGATTACCGTTACCCCTTGACCGAGCAGGGCCATGGAAATGGCTTGCCCGATACCCCGGGTCGCGCCGGTGACCACCGCAATCTGTCCGGGAAATTCACTCATAAAGACACCGTTATCTCGTAGTAAGGGTTGATCAGAAAATGTGGGCTATAGTAACGTTTTTCCCGGTCGATAGAAACCTTTTTCTGCACCTCTGGATATTTGATAAGCACAACGTCCCTAACGGCAGTAGACATTTTCACAGCCACTGGAGGCACCCAGAATGCCCTACATTACGTCGTATGCCGAGTGGACAATATCCCTTGGATTACGCTGGGCAATGGGTGGTACGCAGAATAAAAAAATAAAATGGAGCTGAATAAAAGACGTGATTTTTGTAATGCACGAATAGAGGTAACACCGCGACAGTGGTCTGACCGGAGGGATGCGAGATTCCGAAAG
>CAZDYX010000203.1:0-6836 GCA_964509775.1 uncultured Desulfobulbia bacterium
AACGATGATTGTCCTTGGCCTGGACTGGCCGACGATTAACGCGATGGATGAACACCAACTCGTGAATGAAGGAGGCTTGGCGGAACAGTTCGTCGGCCAGCACCTCATAAATCTCAGTCAAGGCTTGGATGCGCCACAACTCCAGTACTGGTTGCGGGAGGGGAAAACCGCCAATGCCGAGGCGGACTATATCATCTCCAGAGGCAACTGGATCGTCCCTGTCGAGGTAAAATCCGGCAAAAGCGGCTCGCTCAAGTCTCTCCACCAGTTCATGCACCAGAAAGGGGCAAACCTTGCCGTGCGTTTTGATCTTAACCCTCCGAGCATACAGGAAGTAAATTACTCTCTTGCAACGACCGCAAAAATTACCGAAGTGAAATTTCCTCTCGTCTCCCTGCCGCTCTATGCAGTGGAACAGTTGCCTCGGCTCATTGAGGGAATGGTAACTATTCAGAGCCTCTTGCAAAAATCGTCACAGCGGTGAAAACCGGTGTTCGGAAGTTTTTGGGCTCATCGCGGATTAGTGGGAAGATGGCAAACGAATGGTGCGCATAGCGCACCCTACAAAGGCATCGAGTCACAGCTAACCAGCATGTATTCTCCAATTTCGTAGGGTGCGTTATACGCACCAATTCCAAAAAGTTGGACGTATCTCAAGGTGGTTTCCCACTAATCCGCGATGAGCCAGTTTTTGTTACTTGTTGAAATTGCTGGATACCGGCTTTCGCGAGTGCTGAAAAAAACCGGCATGGTTCAACGTTCCCGGTTCAAGGGTTCAAGGGTTCAAGGTTAGATTCCTGGAAGCCACCATCCTTTAAACCTGGAACCCTGAACCGGAAACCATGTTTAGGGCGAGAGGTTTTCGATGGCTTTTTTGAGGGCGGCGTTATGGACCTTGCCGGCATAATGGAGGGCGCTCTCGCCGGAAATGGGATCAAACCGGCTCGGGTCGGCAAGACACCGGTATTGCACCTCCCGGCCGATGGCTGAAAGGGCCTTGTCCACGGGAAGGCCCACAATACGGGGCACCACCTCCCAGGTCGCCCCGCAGGAGGCGCCCCTTCTTACGACCAGGGAATCAATGCGGCCGTCACGCACGGTCACCGCAAATTCCGGCACCCCGAACTGTTCGCCATAGGCACCTAACCCGGGCAAACGGCCCAGGCCGCAACAGGTAAACGGCGTGATGGCATAAGGCGTCTTTTTCCCGGACGCGATGACGGGTATCCCCTTTTCCCGGCAGATCAGCGCCAGATAGTCGCTCAAATCGGGGTGCCTTAAAAAATCGAGGATGAGATCGGCCGAGAAATCATGCTCGATATACTCCTCGGGGTAATCGATGATCTGGGGAAATGTGGCGCTGATGCTTATTATCCGGCTGATTTCGATGTTGCGGCCGTATTGTCTGATGCCGGCGATCTTTTTTTGCCCGGATCCGTCCTGTTCAAAAATCGCAATCCGGGTAAGACCTTCGTTGGCAACGGCTGGTTCCGAAAGGGAGGGGGAATGGTCGTTCATAAGTCATCTCCAGGTTTCGGCATATTTTACGTAAATTAAGCCGTTGCATGGTACGGTCTTCTATCCGACTGGTAAAGGGCTAATAGCCCAGTTTAAGTACAAATTCCTTGCGTACCAGCCCCAACCTGATTAAAGGTACATCCAATATGGATACAGGGAAATTTTTTATCTTGGCCTTAATGATGGCCACCCTTATTTGCGCCTGCGGCCGTCCCGCCAAGGTCCCCGCCCCTTTGCCGAAACCCCCTCCCTCCACATCCAAAATTCCTGGCACCCAACGGCCCTACACCATTAACGGCAAGACCTACTATCCGCTTCCCAGCGCCGAAGGATATGTGGAGGAAGGACTCGCCTCCTGGTATGGCAATCCCTTCCATGGCCGGAAAACCGCCAATGGCGAAATATATGATATGTACGGCTATACGGCGGCTCACAAGACCCTGCCCATCAACACCTATGTCCTGGTGCAGAATCTCTCCAACGGCCGCGAAATCATCTTGCGCATCAACGACCGCGGGCCTTTCGTGAAAGACCGGATCATTGATCTGAGCCTGGGGGCGGCAAAGGAACTGGACACGGCAAACAAGGGTCTCGGCCTTGTTAGGGTATCGGCCCTGGGGGAGGCAACCTCCTATAAGGCAGGGACCGAGACCGTGCAACAGTTCCTCCCGCATAAGGACTTCAACCGAGGTGAATTTTATGTTCAGCTCGGGGCCTTTGTAGAGATTGAGAACGCCAAACGCCTCCAGGGTAAGATCGCGAGCGAACAGGGAAAACAGGCCGAAATCGAGCGGTATGACCGGGGCGACAAGGTCTTCTACCGGGTGCGGGTGTATGCGGGCAATACCCTGGCCGACTCCAAAATCGTGGAACAGCAATGGGAAAACGCCGGTTATCCCGAGGCCTTTTTGGTGGCGAAATGAACGGCTCTAAGCAGGCTGCTTTGAGACGGGGTCTTTCGGCATTCCATAGCGGTATTTCAGGTCCTGAAGCAGGGCCGGACCCAAGGCCGCGTCAAGGTAGGTCTTCATGCAGTCGAGGCCGGTCATATTGCCTTCCTGCTGGTATTTAAGATACCGGCAGCCGCCGAAGCACAAGGGAAGATATCGGCACTCTCGACAGGCGGGTGAATCTTTCCAGAGTTCAAGATTATAGGCCTTCCGGAAATCCCGCATGCCAGACCAAACATCGCCGGCGGCAAACTCCTCATGGCCGATGAGGCCGCCGCACTTATAAATGGTGCCGTCGTAATGGACCGTGAACATGTCATCGATCTCCACGGCACAAGGACTTGGCAAGACCTTGGGGGGCCGGTAGCCCCGTTTCAGGGTCTCCTCGCGCAGGAAGAGCGAGGCCTCCACCAGCCAGGGCTCCTTTATGGTGGCGCAGCCCTCTCGGAAATCCGGATTGCCGAACTCGTCATTGATCTGGACCACCGGGCCGAACTGGATCACGCCGACCTTGTCGGGGGTGAGATCGTGTTCGGCGAAGATATCAAAAAGCCCGGGAAAGGTCCGAAAGTTTGCGGCCGTGAAGTTGCCGCCCAAGCCGACCGTGGTAATTGAGCAGCTTTCCTTGACGTTTTTTATGATCACGTCAAAGCTTGGGGCCCCGTTCTTAAAGGGCCGGCACTGGTTATGGATCTCGGGCGGGCCGTCGATGGTGACCTTGGCCCCCCAAAGGCCGTACCCGACCAGGTCCTCGGTCGTCTTCCCGGTAAGGAGCGAGCCGTTCGTGACCAGGGCAAACTCGAAGACGCCCCCTTGCTCCTCGACAAAGGGCCTGAGCGCCCGGGCGATATACCTTATCCGGTCGATCGCGAGCAGGGGCTCGCCGCCGTAGAAATCGAGGGATAGTTTTTTCTTTTTCTCCGTAAACCGGGACTTGATATAGATGATCATTTGGTCGGCCGTGGCATCGTTCATCCAGGCCCTTTTCTTCATGGTCCCTTCATAGCGAAGTTGCACTCCAGGCCCAGGATGACCGCGACAACGAGGCCGGTATTGAGCCGGTTGGCCTCATCGATAAAGCCAAGCATCTCCTTTTTTTCCTGTTCCAAGTCCGGCACGATCATCTGCAGCCTCAAGATCTCGTCTTTCACCCCCTCCGGGATGCGGCCCGCCTCGATTTCGGCAAAGGACTTTTCCGGGAGCAGGGCGATGGCCCCCTTGCGGCCGGAAAAGAGAAGGAGTTGGCCCGGTTTTTCCGGGATCGGATAGGTGAGCAGATAGCGGGAAGGGAGCATGGGGTTTGTCCTTATGCCCCGGCGGGGCATTGGATATTAGCCGGGGGTGGCCGCAGCGCGGCAACCCCCGGAACTTCGTAGCGCCCTGGAAGGGCGCAGCAAAAGCTCCTTACCAGGGCGTAGGAAATGTCACCACAAATACCGTTCATCAAATTCCACCCCGGCCTGCCGGAGAAATTCAATGTATTCATCTTGAAAAGTTCAGGTCCCATGATGGGCCGCCTGATTCAGGATATACTGTTTGACGGCATCACGCCTGTTGCCGCTGACGGTGAACGCCCCATATCCATCCTGCCAAGCGAATTCTCGCAAATTAATGCTTTCATGCAACCAGCGGGAAGACAATTGCTTGATGTCGCGAAGTACGTCGCATAACCGGTGTGTAGCCTTCAGGCCAACCAACAGGTGTACGTGATCAGTCGTCCCTCCCACGCATTCAGGAACTCCGCCAAGATCACGGACAATCCCTCCAAGATATGCATGAAGCCGTTCCCGCCATTCCGGGCAAATAAGGGGCTGCCGTTCTTTGGTGCTATACACCACGTGGTAATGCAGACTCAAATGGGTTGACGGCATGGGCGCCTAGTTATTGCAAATGTCCCGCGCCCCTGCCGGGGCGCTGTATTGTGTCGGCCCTTTGATTCCGGGGGCCGGCCCGCAGGGCCTGCCCCCGGCTAATATCCATCCGCCCCGCTGGGGCAAGAGAAAAATGCATATTTGCACGGAAACATGTTATAAACCCTATCCCCGGGAGTTGCCCTGGGCCGAAGAAGAAGGTGATAGGCAAATCACCCGAAATAAGGCGGGGGAGCAATTGCTCCCCCGACATTGGGTTACTTGGTGCGGAACCGAGCATCGGTCGCCTTGCAGCACGTCACTTCAGAGGCCACCTCCGCCAGGTCCACCCCTTCCTCCAGCACAATCAATTTGCTTGCTTCCATCTCTTCCATGGGGCCTTTCCTCCAAAAAAAATTAAGGGGTTACATTCCAGGGCCTCCATTTTTCAGTTTTTTCCCCGATGCCTTATATTGTTTCATGCTATCAAAACCTTAAATCAGCATGCAAGCCTAAAATCGCACCCGCAGGCCCGCCTCCACCCAGCGTCCCGGATTGTGAAAAAGAACTTCCATAGTATACTGCTCGCCGTTTAAGAGGTTGTGACCGGTTAAAAATGCGATAAGGCGGGTGGACTCCCAGCGCGCCATCTCCCGGTTCAGGTTAAGATCCCAGATAACATCATCGAATTTGCCGTTATCTTCCGGAGATGATTCATGCTCATTCCACTGAACATAATGGCCGGCGATTTCCGCATAGAGATATTCAGGGTTATCATAACGGAGGATAAGATTGGCGCTATATTGGTCTTCATTCCCGTAGTCGTCGGCAGCCTCATACACACAGGTGAAATTTGCCGCCAGGGTGAGGTAATAAATCGCTACGGTCTCGGCCTCGACCTCAAAACCGGTACGCCGGCTTTCTCCGCCGTTTATCCACCCCAGAGACGGATCCGGCACCCAAACATCAGAGGCGAGGTGATGAAAGATAGAGGTCTTTAAACGGAGAAAACGGATTGCGGTCGTCTCCACCCCGGCCTGCATTGACCAGACCGTTTCATTGTCCAGACCAGGATTATCTAGGGTTAACATTTCATCCGCTTTTCTATAGCCCCGGGCCACCAGGCCGCGCAAAAGGGTATCATCGGTCAGCCGGTAAGTCAGGCCAAGGCTTGGATCGAGCTCATCGCTTGATGCCGAGTTGTGGTCATAGCGGATCCCCGGGGTAAGAAAGAAATTGCCCAGGGCGATGGTGTCGTTGATATATACGCCCCAGTTGTTATCATCGGGGATAAGGTCGGTGGAGGAGCTTGCCGGTTGAAAGATCGGAAAGAACTCATAGGTAATGTCAGCCTCCCCCTGGTCGATATCAGCCCCCAGCACCACGTTGTGACCCTTTGGGCTCCACAATAGGCGGGTGTTCGCGCCGAGGCGATTTTCATCGAATATCTTGGCGGTCGAAAATTTCCCGGTAGTCAGATAATCATCCGTGTATTGGATAACTTTCGATTGCAAGGAGTTTAGCGACACATTCCAGGAAAGCCATTGGCCGAGCAGGGTGTCAAAAGAGGCAGTGACAAAGCTGGTACGTCTGCGGTCCTGCCAAACCTCAAGGGGATCCACGAGGTGAGGGGAACCGGAACCAGACAGGGAAGACAACTCGCCCGCAAAGATTTGATTATATGGACTGCTGTAACCGGCGGTAAGGGTGAAGGTCTTGTTGGCGGGAAGATCGCAGCGGAACTTGGCGTAGCCGGTCTTGTTTTCAAAAAAACGGTCGTTATATAAGCCGTCCGAGTCCTGGCCGCCGGCATAGAGGTAATACCCGAGCCAGTCGGCCCGGCCGCGGACCTCACCGTTGTAGTCGATGGTTTCATTTTCGCCCACTGAGGTGTAAAGGGCGCCGGAGGCCCCATCAACAATGGTCCCGCCCTTGGTGATGATGTTGATCACCCCGCCCAGGGCCGAACCCCAGGTGGATGATGCCGGTCCCTTAATGACCTCGATCCGGTCGATGATCCGCACCGGGATGGTAAGGGTTTGAGGAAATCCGCCACTGTAATTCCAGCGCATGCCGTCGACCAAAAGCAGGATATGTTCATAGATCGACCCCTGGATGGACAACGAGGCCGGGCTGCCGAAGTCTTGACCTTGAAAATACACAAACACCCCGGCCACCCGGTTTAAGACCTCGGCCACGGTGTGGGCGTTCATATTCTCAATCTCTTTTGCCGTGACGATAGTGACGTTTTCCGCCACCTGGAACAAGGGCTTGGGAAAATGGGTGGCCCCCTCCACGACCTCGGTTTCTGAAAAGTACAACGAATCGAGACTGGGCTCGGCCGCCGGGTCCTGACCTTGGGCTTCAGCAGCAGAACCGGACAGGGCCAGGCCGGCAAAAAAGGCAAGGGGTAAAATAAGGTTACGTTTACTCGGAGCAGGCATGTCCTTATTCTCCTCCTTAATTTTTTGGCTCATCGCGGATTAGTGGGAAGATGGCAAACGAATGGTGCGCATAG
>CAZDYX010000204.1:0-1500 GCA_964509775.1 uncultured Desulfobulbia bacterium
GTGGATAGGGGGAATAACCATGCGAGATCACACAAAGCTCAGAGCATTTGAACTGACCGAAACTTTTAGAGACCGAAAAGGTGTTGAGATCCTTGATTCGTTCT
This sequence comes from uncultured Desulfobulbia bacterium, assembly GCA_964509775.1. Classification (GTDB taxonomy): domain Bacteria; phylum Desulfobacterota; class Desulfobulbia; order Desulfobulbales; family CAZDYX01; genus CAZDYX01. Next base: position 105 of record CAZDYX010000204.1, read on the forward strand.
TTGCGCAGTCCTAACAGACTACAGTCTAAACAACCTGAGTACTTACTAATGAAGGAGTACCGAAGGCCATGCACAGAGGTATATTCCTATTCGCACTTCTCGTTTCCGCACTCCTACCAGCCTGCAAAGAGAACAGGGAACAAGGGGTTACGGCCGGGGAAAACAGTCGGCCGATAAGGGTACCTATCGCCATTGCCCGGGTGAGCGACGAGCCGGCCAATTTCGAGGCGATCGGCGTTGTACGGGCCGAGACGGCCGGCACTATCGCGAGCGAGGTCCAGGCCCGGGTGATAGCGATCCCGGTTCGGGAGGGAGACCGGGTAAGGCAGGGGGATCTCCTCGCAAGACTCGACGCCGAACGGGTCCGGGAGCAGCTCCGGCAGTCCGAGGCAGTGACGGCCGAGGCCCGGCAGGCGGAAAAGGCGGCGGCGGCCGGTCTTGATGCGGCCCGCGCCGGAGCTGACCTTGCCCTGGTCATTCGCAATCGTTATCAATCGTTGTCTGACGAAGACGCGGTGAGTCGCCAGGAATTCGATCAGGCCGAGGCCCGTCTGGCCGAAACCCGGGCAGGCCGCGAACAGGCTAAACGGCTGCTTGCTGCCGCCACGGATCGAATCAGACAGGCCGAGGCCGCCCTGGCCGCTGCCAGGATCACCCTTTCCGATACCGAGGTGCGGGCGCCCTACGACGGTATGGTCACGGCGCGGTTTATTGAGGCCGGAAGCCTGGCCGCTCCCGGCACCCCGCTCCTGGCCCTGGAAAAAACCGGGGGGCGCCGGGCGGATATCTTTGTCCCTGAATCCCTGGTTCAGACAGTCCGGCTTGGCGAGGTCATCTCGGTGTCGGTCCCGGCTGCGAGCGCCACGCCGCTTTCTGGCTCGGTGCTCGCCATTGAGCCTGTTGCTGACCCTAAGAGCCGGACCTTTGTGGTGCAGATCGGTCTTCCGGAAACAACCGTTATTCGTTCCGGGATGTTTGCCCGGGCCTTTATCCCGGCGGGGATGGCAAAAAAGCTCCTGGTCCCGGGCCCGGCCATTGTCCGGCAGGGGCAGCTTGCAGGCGTCTATGTGGTGGATGGAAACAACGTTGCCCGTTTCCGCCTGGTTCGTCCCGGGGCAATGATCGGGGAGCGGGTGGAGATCCTCTCCGGCCTTGCCGGGGAAGAACGGTTCGTGGCCGCGGAAGTATTCGGTATAGCCGACGGCATCCGGGTGGAGGCAGGCCCATGACCGGCCTGTCCGGGAGAATCGCTTCTTTTTTTATCGCCTCGAAGCTCACGCCGCTCATCATCGTAGCGTCCCTCCTCCTCGGCCTGGGTGCGGTCTTTGCGCTTCCCCGAGAAGAGGAGCCGCAGATCATCGTCCCCATGATCGACATCGTTGTCCGGATGCCCGGG
>CAZDYX010000204.1:1510-4176 GCA_964509775.1 uncultured Desulfobulbia bacterium
AAGCCCATGGAAAAGCTCCTCTGGGAGATCCCCGGCGTGGAGTATGTCTACTCCATTTCCAGCCCCGGCATGTCGCTCGTCGTTGTCCGTTTCTTCGTGGGCCAAAACGAGGAGGCGGCCATTGTGCGGCTGCAGTCAAAGCTCAGCGCGAACTTCGACCGCATCCCCTGGAACGTGAGCGAGCCCCTGATCAAACCCCGGTCCATCGACGACGTGCCCATCCTCGGCCTCACCTTCTGGAGCGATGACGCCGACTACCTGACGCTCCGCCGGGTGGCGGCCGAGGTGGAGGACATGATCAAGCAGGAGCCCAATGTCTCCATCACCGGGCTTATCGGCGGAGAACGCCGTCAGGTGGAGGTCAGGCTCGATCCCGGCCGGGTGGCGGCCTTCGGTCTTGATTTTGAACGGGTGGCAGCGGCCATAGACGAGGAAAACCACGAGACCGACGCCGGTTCCTATCCGTCCTTTACAGAAGGCCGGGTGCTGGTCCACACCGGCGGGTTCCTAAAGGACCCCCAGGATGTCGGGAACCTGGTGGTGGGGGTGCACGACGGCCGGCCGGTCTTTCTCCGGGATGTGGCCAAGGTGGCCGAACAGGCAGAGGCGCCCTCCCAGTATGTTTTCTTCGGCGTTGGCCCGGCCGTTGAAAAAAAAGGAATACCTGTTCCCCGCACCCTGACTGGCGCGGCCCCAGCCGTGACCCTCACCGTTGCCAAACGCCAGGGAACGAACGCCATCACCGTGGCGAAACGGGTTCTCGAACGGGTGGAAGCGGCCAGGGGAACCGTCATCCCGGCAGGGATAGAGGTCGCGGTCACGCGGCACTATGGGGAGACCGCAAAAGAGAAGTCCGACGAGCTACTGCTCCATATGACGATTGCCATCGTGAGTGTAACGATCCTCATTTGGTTCACCCTGGGGCGTCGGGAATCGGGCGTGGTGGCCCTGGCCATTCCCGTGACCCTGGCCCTTACCCTGGCCGTGTTCTATCTCTACGGCTACACCCTGAACCGCATCACCCTTTTTGCCCTTATCTTTTCCATCGGTATCCTGGTGGACGATGCCATCGTGGTGGTGGAAAATATGGTCCGCCACTTCCGGCTTCCGGAAAACAGGGACCGGCCCCGGACCGTGGTGGCGATCGAGGCGGTGGACGAGGTGGGTAACCCCACCATCCTCGCCACCCTGGCGGTCATTGCCGCGATCCTGCCCATGGCATTCGTGGGCGGGCTCATGGGGCCGTACATGCGGCCCATTCCGGTGGGCGCTTCCGCGGCCATGATATTTTCGCTCCTTATCGCCTTCATCGTCACCCCCTGGGCAAGTCTTCGCCTCATTCCCCCGGCCCGCCACGAAACCAACGGGCAGAACGGGCAGTCCGAGGACCGGATGACCCTGCTCTATCGCCGTATCATGGGCGGCATTATTCACAGCGCCTACCAACGTATCGGGTTTCTTTTCGGGGTGGTCGTGCTCCTTTTTCTTGCCTGCGGTCTGGTGGCCCTGGGCCTGGTCAAGGTCAAGATGCTCCCATTTGACAACAAGAGCGAGTTCCAGGTGATCATCGACATGCCTGAATCCGCCACCCTGGAACAGACCGCGGCCGTGGCCCTGGAGATGGGCGGCTTTCTAAAGACCGTGCCCGAGGTGACGGACTATCAGGTCTATATCGGCACGGCCGGCCCCTACAATTTTAATGGCCTCGTCCGCCACTACTATTTGCGCCAGGAAGCCAATATGGCGGACATTCAGGTTAATCTTGTCGCCAAGGGCGAGCGGCGCGATCAGAGTCACGACATTGCCAAAAGGGTGCGGCCGGCCTTAAAGGCCATTGCCGATCGCAACAATGCCCGGGTCAAGGTGGCGGAGGTGCCGCCGGGGCCGCCCGTGCTCGCAACGCTCGCGGCCGAGGTGTACGGCCCGGATTATGGCCGGCAGCGCGAACTTGCCCTGCGCATCCGGGAGATCTTCGAAAGCACCCCCGGGGTCGTGGATGTAGACTGGTACATGGAGGAAAATCAGGGCCGCTACGAATTCGATGTGGATCTTGACAAGGCGGCCCTGCACGGCATCAGCGTTCGACAGATCGGGCAGGTGCTCGCCCTGGCCCTGGACGGCAGGCAGGTGGGACTTCTGCACGAGCCCCTGGAAAAAGAGGATATTCCCATCGTGGTGCGGGCCCCCCTGGCAAACCGGGCCGGGGTCGAGCGGCTTGCGGAAATCCGGGTCCCGGCCGCGGACGGAACCCTCGTGCCGCTCGCCAGCCTTGTTTGGGCCCGGCAAACGGACATGGACCGCAGCATCTATCACAAGAACCTGATGCCCGTGGTCTACGTGATCGGTGATGTTGCCGGCGAAAAAGAAAGCCCAGTGTACGCCGTCCTCGAAATGAAGAAAAAAATCGACCGGATTACCCTGGCCGAAGGCTACCGCATCGAACAGCACACCGCCGCGCTCCCGTCAAGCAGCCGACACTATGCCATGAAATGGGACGGCGAGTGGCACATTACCTATGAGGTCTTCCGGGATCTGGGCATTGCCTTCGGCGTGGTGCTCCTTCTTATTTTTGTCCTGGTGGTGGGGTGGTTTCAGTCCTTTTCCACCCCATTTGTCATCATGATGGCGATCCCCTTCTCCCTCATCGGCATCCTCCCGGCCCACAT
>CAZDYX010000204.1:4186-6385 GCA_964509775.1 uncultured Desulfobulbia bacterium
CCTGGTGGACTTCATCGAGCTGCGGCTTGGCCAGGGGATGCCCCTCGACCAGGCGGTCATCGACGCGGGCGCAGTACGCTTCCGACCCATGATGCTCACCGCCGCCGCGGTGGTGGTGGGGGCCTCCGTCATCCTGTTTGATCCTATCTTTCAAGGGCTGGCGATCTCGCTCATGGCCGGCGAGGTGGCATCCTTGCTCTTTTCGCGCATGACCGTGCCCATCCTCTATTATATGGATAAGCGATGGGAACTCGGCCGCGCCGGGGGAATTTCCAAATGACTAAAAATAGTCATTTGGCATTGACTAAATTTGAGCACCAGGTAAAATTCGGCCATGGATCCACGATTCCTTCCCCACAACACGCATCGTGACGGCCTCCGGGCCTTTTACGAAAGGGATCCCCAACTGCGGACCCTGACAGGCCTCCCCCTTGTTCACCGGACCGGGTTGATCGAGGCCCTGCCTCGTCGGACACCGGGGATCTACACCCTGGGCGGAGGACGTCAGGTCGGCAAGACCACCCTCCTGAAGCAATGGATGGCACAACTTTTAACAGACGGGGTGGCGCCGGGGGCCATTGCCTTTTTCACCGGCGAGGTCATCGACGACCACCACGCGCTCCTACGGCTGCTTACCGAGGAGCTGGGCGCCATGAATGGACCGACCCGCTTCGTGATCATAGACGAGGTCAGCTATATCCGCGAATGGGACCGGGCGGTGAAATATGTTGCCGACAGCGGTATGCTCGAAGAGACCGTCCTCCTTATTACCGGCTCCGATCTGGCCTTTCTCCGGGATGTCCGGGTCACCCTGCCCGGCCGCCGGGGTACAGCCACGGTAACCGACTTTCTTCTCCACCCCTTAAGCTTCCAAGAGTCAGTAGGGCTCGGAAGACGACTGCCGGATCTTGAGTCGGTCATCGATCCGGGGTTCATCCCTGGTTCCGCCACGATAGACATCTTGTTCGACGAATTCGAGAGGTACCTCATTCATGGCGGCTACCTGACCGCCATGAATGATATGGCCCGCTTTGATGATATCAGACCCGCCACACTAGCCACCTATCACGAGTGGGTGCGCGGCGACATGCTTAAACGCGGCAGACGAGAGGCCTTTCTGCGCGAAATCCTGGGCGCAATCGTAAACCGCTATGGCTCCCAGGTAACCTGGAATGCGCTCGCCCGGGAGCTCTCGATCGATCACCCAAGGACCGTGGCCGATTATGTGGAAATCCTGGCCTCGATGGAGGCGGTATTTGTGCAACCCGCCCTGCTTGAGGACAAACTTTGCGCCGCCCCCAAGAAACCGAAAAAGATTGTCTTCACCGACCCCTTTATCTTTCATGCCATACGCCATTGGCTGAGCCCGACGCCCTCCCCGTTGTCCGACCAGATTCGGCCGGCCCTAAGCGATCCGATCTGGTCAGGTCGCTTGGCCGAGGCCTGCGTGTCCACTCATCTGCGGCGGTTTTTTCCGACTTACTATATCAAGGCCGAGGGTGAGGTGGACGCGGCCGTGGTCCGGGAAGGTCGGTTTTGGCCCATCGAGGTCAAATGGACGGGCCAGCTTCGGCCAAAAGACTTAAAGCAGATCCGCAAATACGCAAACGGGGTTATTTGGGGTCGGGTGCGCACCCGCCACGAGCTCCAAGGCGTGCCGGTCTACCCTCTACCGCTCGCCCTGCTCCGGTTGGGTTGAGATATCCGGCTGGCCGGCGTCTCCCGGTCGGCAATTTCTCGATTTATGCAGATAGCCCTTCGTGTTCCGCTCCGAAATAGTGCCCGGAAGGGGCATGCCATGAGGTCAATTTGGCAACAATATTGTTATTTCCGGATTTCCGGAAAGCATGAGCCAAGACAACCTTTTGATTTGTTTTATTTTTTTAAGCATGAGTTCTGAAAAACGGAATGGTTTTCTGATATCGGGAAAAATCGGAGTCGGGATGGGTGTTAATATTCGACCTGATTATGCTTAAAATTATAATAATTTTCTTGGCCATACCTACTATTAAATAAGTAGCGACTGAAAAATTATATAATTTTGCCATTTTTTTACCGCGTTAGAGAAATAATAAAGAAAAAAAATAAAATAGGATTAAAATTTGCATATAACTCATTTATTCAGAAAAACCGGTCTACTCGACATCACCTATCACCATATAATTAATTAAAAAACAAGGAGGTGACGAAAATGAAAAT
>CAZDYX010000204.1:6395-6811 GCA_964509775.1 uncultured Desulfobulbia bacterium
TCGTTTATTCAGAGAAACCGAACCACTCTTCATTACTTATCACCATTAATTCAAAAACAAGGAGACGAAAAAAATGAAAATGAAATGGTTACAATCAGGTATAACCCTTGGGGCAATAGCCTTTGTTGCCTGCAACACCGGCCAGGCCATGGCGGTTACGATCACCGAAACCATGGACTATGTTGCTGCTGACGGAGCTTATCCTAACAGTCCAGACGGCCTGTGGCCCGTGGTACGCTTCGACGTGACGAACAACGGAGGTCTGGATGTCTACGGCCTCATAATCGGGGCCAAGCCAGGCGTCTATACGTGGGGGAGCAGTACTACTCGACTTTGGCCATTTTCGAGTGTGCTAGGCCCCCCGGCAACCCTCGCCACGCAAGGGCACAGCCACGCATCGGCACCAAATTCGTTAA
>CAZDYX010000205.1:0-2022 GCA_964509775.1 uncultured Desulfobulbia bacterium
TTCTCGGGTTCCACTCCAATACTGATGGCAAAGTCCCGGGGTGGGGCATAGGCATGATCTGTTACGGTGATGCTGAAATAGCCGTTGGTAAACTCGTCTTCCCGCGTCAGGCCGGTGCCGCCCTTGGCAAGAGGAGCAGAGAGGTCGGTTGCCTTCTCGGTACCCGTAACGGCCGTGAAATGCTCTCCGGTAAGATGCTGTTCAAGCTCCTTGAGGCTTGCAAAGACCTTGGTGTTCATCAGGGTATCCTGGCCGTTCCGGCCGATTGCCAGGGTGCTCGTTTTCCCCACCTTAATTTCAATATCATTGAGTCGGTCCCCTGCATACCGGATGCTTCCTTCCTGTTCTAAGATGCTCTTGACGGAAATCTCGCCGTCTCCCGCCTCATCCGTTGGTTCACCGGTTATGGCTGCCCCTCCGGCAAGGCCAAGGCCGGTCAGTGCCCATTCGCTTGTGCTTGGATCTTCCACCATAAAGGTGCGGTCTGATACCAGCCGGACCGAACCGAAATAGACCTTGCTTTGTGGAGTCGCAGGAGAACCGCCGTTTAAACGGGTAATTCTTTCCCCGTTGGCTGAGGTTTGGATGTGAAGATTCCGTCCGTCCTGGGCCGAAAGGATAATCCTTCCATTGCTGTTCCGGGTGGCCGCAATACCGGTAAGGTCCTTTTTTGCGTTTATAGCGTTTATTAGGGTATTATCAGAGTCGAGAAAGGCGATGCCCGTAGAGGCAGAGAAAATATCAACGCCGTTGATGATAAGATCGCCCGTCCCAATGGCAGACATGCGGCGGCCATAGGTGAGTTCCCCATCATTCGCCACATCGCCGAATCCTATCCCGCCTCCCCCGAGCCCCAGATTGTTCAAAATGCTGTCATCGTCGGCCCCGGGACTGGTGAGGGTAAATTTATCCTCTGCATCTATGCTGATCTGGCCGGTATTGTGGAGTGCGTCCGCCCCCTGATCAAAGTTGCCGAAACCAAGGGTGGCCCCACCCGCCACGATCATGTCGGAGACGACAATGGCAGACTCATCCCCATTGAGGGCGTTCCTGAAGACGATAGAGTCTGTCGGCCCGCCATTGGTGCCATCACCCTCATCAGCCGTAACCCCGGTCAGGTCTGTGACGGCATTGATGGCGTCCACGGTAAATTGCGCCGTGACAGCGGCAGTGGAACCAGCAGGAATGACCACGTTTATCGGTATATTGTTCAGGTTAAAGTCGACCGTGGTGCCGGTGCCGGGGTCTGCAGTTGCTGCATTCTCGGCGTATAATGTGGTAAGCCTCACCTCAACATCTGAATCCGCCTGCATTATGGCGGTTTTGGCACTTGCGGCCATGCCCATGGCAAGGCCGTTCACCAAGGGCTCTGCAACGATGTCCACGGCCGTGGGATAACCGTTAACCGCCAGGCTTCCGGCGGAAATAGTGGTATTATTCACTGTTCCGGTGAGCGGCGGATTGTCCAGGTCAACAACTACAGGCCCGCCCGTTGCCTGAAGATATACGGGGGTTACCTCGGCCGTGACCCCGGTCCGGTCGAGGACGGCATTAATGGCGGCTGCCTTGGCCATGGCCGAACTGTCGGCATAGACGGTCGAGACCCCATCCGTATCGGCAGCCCCGATCTCAAGGCCATTGATGACCAGGTCCCCGGAATTCAGTCGATAACCGTAGGTCAGTGTTCCATCATCTGCCTCATCGTTAAAAAATCTACCGCCGCCCCCAAGGCCGATGAGATCAAGGGTGTCATCGATCGCGCTGGTGGTGATGGAAAATGATTCAGTCGAGGAAAGGCTGATCTGGCCGGTGTTATGGGTGGCGTCAACACCTTGACTGAAATTTCCAAAACCGGGGGAGGCGTCACCCGGAAGGCCCGGAAGGATGGAAAGGCCGGTGATGGAGATCGCTTTTTCCTCTCCCGCCAACATGTTTTTAAAGACCACGCTATTGATCGCTCCCCCATTGTTGCCATTGCCCACCAGGGCCTCGACCCCGGTTCGCTCTTTTGCGCTGTTGATG
>CAZDYX010000205.1:2032-6788 GCA_964509775.1 uncultured Desulfobulbia bacterium
GGTGGTGATGGAAAATGATTCAGTCGAGGAACGGCTGATCTGGCCGGTGTTATGGGTGGCGTCAACACCTTGATTGACATCTGCCGGACCGAAACCGGGTGAGGCGTCACCCTGAAGGAGGGAAAAGTCGGTGATGGAGATCACTTTTTCCTCTCCCGCCAACATGTTTCGCAAGATCACGGTATCGACCGCTCCCCCATTGGCGCCGTCACCCACCAGGGCCTCGACCCCGGTTCGCTCGTTTGCGCTGTTGATGGCTGCGGCGGTTAGGCTTGCGACCGTAGCGTCGGGCGAGCCATCCGGGATAGAGACCGAGATGGAGACCCCGTTCAGGGAGAAAGAAAAATTGGTGCCGGTCCCATCCGGGGTGTCACCCGTGGCAGGACTACCACTATAAAAGGTGGTAAGCCTTGCAATCACGGAGGTACTGTTTCCGTTGATGGCGGCCTTGAGGTTGGCGGCCCCACCCATGTTCAGGCCATCCGTAAGGGCTATCGAGGTGAGATCCACCAAACCCATGTCTTCGCCGTTGATCAGCAGATCACCGACTAGGAGATCATCGGTATTTGAGACCGTGTCGGTGGTTAGGGCCTCATCCATGGTAGGGATATTGGTGCCGTTGATACGGTAGCCGTCTACCGTATCAGGGATAAAGGGGGCCGGTTCAACAACGGTGTAGCCGCTGGTCCGATAGCCGCCGAAGACATATTTACCGTTCATCTGGGTGTTGGCAAGGAGCACGGCCTGATCATAGAGATTTTTTACCTCTTTTGCAGTTATTCCTCGATTTTCCGGACTGAGGACGCCATTGATACTCTGGAGGGCAAGGACCTTACCCCGCATGAGCAGATCTTTGGTCTCGCGCAGACTGGACTCCGAGTTGGTGATCCAGTTGTTGCCATAAACGAGGTTGCGCTGATATTGTTTCAGTTCCGCTACATTACTCCGCAGTCCTAGGGCCGTTATCGTGCCCATTGGGTTGTCCGAAAGCGTGGTGATCTGCTTGCCGGATGCAAGTTGATCGTAGACCTGGTTAAGTCCCTTGGTAATCCTATTGAGATTGCTCAGGATATTCCGTTGGATAGTCTGGGTGGTGATTCGCATGGCATATCCCCCTACGATATGGTCCCTAGTAAGGCGCGCAGCATCTCGTCCGAGATCGACACCAACTTGGCCGCAGCCGAATAGGCCTGCTGGTATTTAATGATATTGGCCATCTCCTCATCAAGGGAAACCCCGGATACATTATCCCTCAGCTCTTGCATTTGATTCGCCACCATGGTGTTGAAATCAACTGCGTCTATGAGCCCCTTGGTCGTAAAACCGATTGTGGCGATGAGACCGTTGTAAAAACCATCAAAGCTCCCGGTCGAACCGCCCGTAAAGGCGATGGTTTCCTCACGCTGCAGGTTGGTGATGAGTAGGGCATTGGAATTATCCCCTCTGAATATCTCGCCGTGGTCGTTGACTGTCGCCGCAGCGATGCGATTCGGATCCTCAAGGAGCCCTTCATTTACGCCAATGGTGGCGGCATCGTATCCCTTAAAAAAGGTGTTCATGCCGGTTACCTGTAAGATGTTGCTGGTGTCATTACCAAAGGCGAAAGAGTGATTGTCGTCCGGCGTGAGTACCAGGCGGTTTTGTTCGATACTCGCCGTAAGCCAGGGATTGCCGGTAGTCCCGTCCACGGCGCCCGCAGCAACCAAGGCAGCATTTATCGCCTCGGTCACGTCGTCAAGGCGGTAGGCCCGTTCCAGGGAGATCTCAACGGGTTGGGCAATGGCGGGCGTATTGTCCTGGTTATAGATCCAGATGTTTAACCTGCCATTGTCCGTGTCAAGTTCATCAACATACCGGAGCCCCTGGATGCTGTTGGTGACCTCGTCCTGGGTCGCGGTATAGGTAAACCGGCCGTCATCCGGTCCGTCATTTTCACCGATCCCGCCGCCGCCCATACCCAGTTGATCTAGAGTGACATCGTCCACCCCGGCCTGTATCGTGAAAGTGGCGCGGGAAAATAGGGTGATCTCGCCGGTGTTATGGGTTTTATCGGAAATATAGGTGCCGTTGGCAAGGCCGATTTTGGCATCTGCCGAAGGAGCGGCATCAATGTCGGCAATGACGATCCGCGATTCATCACCCGCGTTGGTATTGCGAAAAACGATTGAATTTACGGCCCCGCCGTTGGCGCCGTCGCCCACCAGGGCCTCGATGGTGAGCTTGGCGACGGTAAATGCGTCATTAGCGGCGTCCACTATCCCCTGGGCTGTTTGGGCCGGGGTAAGGAGAGCTGGGGCGGTATAATTGATTGCTACCCCATTCACCGTGAAGGAAACGGATTCCAAATTATCAAGACCGGCTATGATCCGGTCACCTGCCATCAGGGTGGTCAGCCGCGCAGTGACTCCCGTGTTCGCCTCGTTGATCGCCTGCACGGCGTTGGCGGTCTTGATCATGGCAAGACCGTTCGCGGCGCCGGCCCCAGCAATTTTTCCGACCTTCCGGCCGTTGATCACGATGCTGTCCGCGACTATCGTCTTGGTAGCGGTACTGGCATCCACGGCAGTGGTAAGCCAAGCCACGTCGTCTGCGGTTTCCGTTGACCAAACCGCCTCGGTAAAGGGAGAGATCCCCACGCCTTGGGAGTGCTGCCAGTTTACCTCCCGGATAAGGGCATTGGTGAGGGCGTCCAACCGGCCTTTGTAATTGGTGGTGTCGCCATCCATAAGCATATTTCTTACTTGAAGTAGGCCGCCGATCTTTCCTCCCAGCTCCGTTCCCTCGCCGATGGAGGTTTTCATCTTGATGTCGTTCTTACTTTCGCTGGTCCAGTAGAGAGAATTTTCAGCCCATTCAACCTGCCAGCTTGAGTTCCCGTCAACCAAGGGGTGGCCCCCGGCAAGAAATACGGAATAGCCGCCCGTATCGTTTTCAAAATAGTTAATATTGATCAGTTCGGAAAGCTTGCGCAACAGTTCATCCCGACTGTCCCTAAGATCGTTTGCCTTTTGGTTTCCCCCCTCGGTGGAAATAATTTTTACATTCAGATCGGCGATCTGCTGGGAATAGAGATTGACATCGCTCACCGCAGTATTGAGATTTAGTCCCAGGTCATTCCTCGTTTGGACCATCTGGGCGTTCGTGGTATGCAGGTAATCAACCAGGAGTTCGCCTGTTTGGGCCACACTCCCTCGCGATGCGAGCAGTTCCGGATTATTGGCAAGATCCTGCCAACTGCTCCAGAATTTGCTCAAGAGATTATTGACGCCCTGCCCTGATGCCTCGTTTAAGACCGACTCCACGATTTGCATGGATTGGCGTTGGGCATCCAGATTACTTAAGAGTGACTGCTGGTCGATGTTCTTCTTGATAAGGAACTGGTCATACTGGCGCATGATGGTCTCAACCGAAACCCCGGTGCCGATAATGCCTTCCCTGGCGGTCTCGGGGAAATTGGTGGTAAGGTTCAAGGCCTGCCGGGTATAGCCCGGCGTGTCCACGTTGGACACATTGTGGGACGCCACCTGCACCGAAAGCTGGTGGGTGAGGAGGGCGTTTTTAGCGATGTTTAAGATGCTGCCAATGCCGGCCATGGTCAAACCTCGGCGTTAATTCTCATTGGTCCGGATACCCTTTGTTGCGCAAGGCCCCTTGCTCCATATACCGAATGGGTCATGGCGGCGCCGGTGAGGAGAAAAATGGCATCATTAAGATAACCAAGGGTATCTTCAATAAACCGTTTGTTTAAGACATTGAGTTCAAGGATCGAATCTCTGGTTTTTGACAGTAAGGTAAGACAATTTTTGATCCGCGCCGCATCAATCGGGGTGGAGAAGGCGGCAATCGCGGATAACCCCATTGTTTTTGCCTGTGGAAATCTGTTAAGGCTTTTCATCATCTCTTGCAGGGATTCATCGAGCAGGCGGATTTTAAGCAGTTGGTTCTCCTTCTTTTTGCTGAGACTGATGAGGGTCTCTATATCCATCTCCGCCAAAACCCGCTGTTCTTCATGGAGGATTTGCAGCAGTTCGCCGTAGAGTTTGACCTCGTGGTCAAGGAGTTCAAAGAGTTGTGGCGGCAGTTGTTGGATGGTACCTGTTATGAGGTTGTTCATTTTCATTCTCCTGCGATAAATTCTTGGGTAATTAGGAATTATGAATTAGGAATTATTGAAATCCAAGGAATGGAGCTTAGTAATCAATAGTGTGTTTCGCGAGATTCCTTGTAGGTGATTGTCATTCCTCATTCAATTCATAATTCATAATTCAAAATTCATAATTCAAAATTCAAAATTTATACATTAGCCCTTTCTCTGTTTGCACAACTTGGCATAGATGAGTTCACTAAGTCCCATCCCCCCGCTTTGTGCGATCCGTTTTCCTAGCTCTTGGTCCATCATCGACTGATAGATCTCCTCTGCCTGGCCTTCATCAAAGAGACCGCCCTTGGGGATGGCTTTGCGCATGGAAGACAACATCTTTTCAAAGACGAGGGCCTCTAAGTTTCCGGCCGATTCATGTAATTTCTTATCCATCTTCTGATCGGCAGAAAATGCCGGTTCCTTGAACATAATGAAGGGCGACTTGGTGAATATTTTCATGATTGTTTCCTGGTGCGGAAGTGCAGGCGGTTCATATGAAAATGAAGAATCCAGAAGTCAGAATTCAGGAGTCAGGAGGGGAATGGACAGACTCTCTATTCCTGATTCTGAATTCTGACTCCTGACTTCTGGATTCCATTTTCATTGTTCGTTGTG
>CAZDYX010000206.1:0-1424 GCA_964509775.1 uncultured Desulfobulbia bacterium
TTTTATTTTATTCTCTTGTTTAGATATTGCAACTGTTCTCTGGGTGATAACGATCACGTCTTTAGCGGCAGTTATATATGCGCTTTCAAAAATAGAATTGACTGGATGGAAAAAAGAGATATTTCACGATATAGGTGTTCGTCATTGGAGGTTTTCTAAGTGGCTGGTTGTTGGCACGGTCGTGCAATGGTTATCTGGCAATTATATTAATGTAGTGGCTGGTAGCGTATTGGGAGCGTCAGCAGTGGGGGTGTTAAGAGCGACCTACAATATCGTAGGTGTAATTAATATACTTTTCCAAGGGATCCAAAATATTGTTCCGATAGGTGCGGCAAGGCAATTGGAAGATGGGGGGAAGCAAGGGCTCTTGTTATATCTTCGAAAAGTGCGAATCTATGGCGGAGGAATAACTGCGATTCTTGTTCTGTTAATTGTAGCCCTCCCAGAGCTATGGTTAAGGTTGGTATATGGAGAGGCATATTCCTCCTATGGGGATTTATTGAGATGGTTTGCTTTTATATTTTTCATTGCTTATTTTTCTCTGCCGACAATTGCCGGTTTAAAAGCGCTGGAAGCTACTAAAATTATTCTTTACAGCAACGTTATTTCGGCGGCATGTTCGTTGATGTTCTCCTTTGGGCTGATTAATACAATTGGATTATATGGCGTGGTGTATGGGGCTGTGCTACTTAAGTTAGTGGAGCAACTTAGCTTAACTATTGGATATAATTTCGAGATTAGGAAGATATAGGGGTGAGGAAGCCTCGGATCGGATTTTACTATCGCCACATATTTTGTCCCGGAGGATATCCAAGAGATGTCCATAGACTTATGGTGGCGCTCAACCAATCCGGAGGTTGCGAGATTGTCCCTATAGTGGGACTAAAGCAATATTTTAAAGTAAGGCGGTCGATTGATGTGCTCCACCTGTTTGGAATGTTCATGACAGATATTCCGTTGATAGCTTTGCATGCCAAGATAAAAAAATTGCCATTTGTGTGGTCCCCAATGGGGGCGCTACTTCCAGAGGCGCTAAAAAGAAGTGCTATTAAAAAATATCTGTTTCTTTGTCTAGGCGGAAGATGGGCATTGAGATTGGCTAGTAAGTTACACGTATTCACTGATAACGAGCTTAATGCGGTTCGTTCATTGGGGGTAGATACGCCGGTGTTCAAGGCAACCTATGGTCTTTATCCAGAGGATAGAGAATTGCCGGATAATAATTTGGTAAAGCAGCTAAAAGAAAAGTATGCACCATATGCCCTATTTCTTGGTCGGCTTGATACGGACCAAAAAGGTTTGGATATATTAATTGATGGTTTCAGTGAGTATATAAGTTGCGGCGGTAAGCTAAACTTAGTGATCTGCGGGCGTGACTGGAAGGGTGGGCAGGCTTACATTGATCAAAGATTAGAGAACGAAAT
>CAZDYX010000206.1:1434-6759 GCA_964509775.1 uncultured Desulfobulbia bacterium
TTCGGGGAAAACTTTGGTTCCTAGGTGATGTTAAGACTGAAAAGAAATGGGAGTTGATAGAAGGGTCGGAGGTGTTTGTTTACCCAACTCGACATGATGGGCCGCCACGCCCGATCCGTGACGCTTTGGCAATGAACAAGCGCGTTGTTATTACAAGAGAAGCAAATATTCACGATGATGTTGAGCGAATGGGATGGGGTTGTTTTTGTGACCCGAACCCTTCGAGTTTGGCCCAGGCTTTGTTTCGATTTGAGAATAGCCAACATGAGAGAATCATTATGGACCCCGTTTACGTTCTTTCTTGGGATTCCTTGGCAAAAAAATTCTTGGAAGCGTATGGCAATGTGTTATCTCCGGATATGAGATGAAAAACAGGCTGAATTTAGGTTGCGGTAAAGATGTCAGAACGGGCTGGATCAATCTTGATCGTGCGAAATTGCCTGGGGTGGATGTCGTACATGATTTAACCATTCTGCCATTGCCGTTCCCAAATGATACGTTCGACGAGGTGCTATGCAAAGACATACTTGAGCATATAGATGACTATAGCCTGTTGTTGAAAGACTTATATAGATTACTTAAGCCAGGTGGGATTTTGCACATACGTGTGCCTCACTTTACCTCTAAAGATGCCTACTCGGACCCAACACATAAACGTTTTTTTACTGTTCATACATTTAGGTACTACACGGAAGAACACTTGCGCTCGTACTATTTTGACTTTTGCTTTTCGAGGGTTGAAAGGGTATATCTGCATTTCGATATAAGACCAGCATACTTTTATAATTGGATTCTTGAGAAAGTGGTAAACGCTGGTACTAGATTTCAAAATTACTATGAGGGAAGTCCCTTTAGGATTTTTCCAGCGACGAATATTGAGATACTGTTGGTAAAGTAAAGGGGGCTACGTTGAAATTGGAAAGCGTGTTATTAGCCTTGATTAGAGCATTGACGCTTAATTACCCATTTATTCGAGGTCGAAGCCGGCTAACGAATCTTCTTTCGAAGAAATTTCCAATCAAGCGAGGCGCCGTTGTTTCATTTGATGGCGACTTGCGCATAGCTCTAGCCCAAAATCAATTTGTCTCAAGTCAAATATTTTGGTTTGGAATTTTTGAACCAATCGAGGCAAGGGAATTTAAGTCTGTACTTGCACCGGGGATGGTTGTTATTGACGTGGGCGGCAATATTGGTCAGTACACTTTGCTTGCAGCAAAACGTGTTGAACAAAGAGGGCATGTTTATACGTTTGAGCCGGCGTCTGAGAATTTTGAAATGATAAAGCAAAATTTGACTCTTAATGGAGTTACAGATCGAGTGAGTTTGAATCGAACAGCTTTAACATCAAAAGTTGGAACAACTCATCTTATTAAACCAGGAGATGGCGGTTCAAATTGGTTATCACCGGAAGGAAATGAATCATTGGGTATGGAAATAGAGGATGTCGAATGTACAACTCTTGATCATTTCGTAGGAAGAGAAAGAATAGAAAAACTAGATTTGATAAAGATTGATGTTGAGGGTGCAGATTATGAGGTATTAAAGGGCGCGACTGAAACAATAAAAAGATTTGGTCCTATTTTATTTATCGAGTGCGCTGAGCGAGCGTTAAAAAGATTTGGGGCCAATCCAAAAATGATGCTCGATTATTTGCTGCAGCTTGGGTATAGCCCTTTTGTGTTTACAAGAAGTGGCTTGGCCCCTCTAACGAGTGATACAAACATCTCAAATACAAATCTATTTTTTAGGAAGCAATAAGGCTGCGAAAAAATGACCAATTATTTATGATGTGGTGGGGTGGCGAAGCCCAACTCACCACTTGAGGTGGCTGTAGGTGTTGCCAGCTAAGGTTATAAGATCTAGCGGTGATAGGCAGTATGACAACGAACCGTAATATCGATTCCGTGGCCAAAGCTGATCTTTTCCTGGCGGTGATGAAAAAGTTGGAATCCAAGGCGGTCCCCTATTGCATCTTGGGCGGTTACGAAAATTACCCTGATTCGATTTCATCCGATGTCGATTTTATGGTGTCATGCCAGGACTTGGAAGGGCTGCATGGCATTTTGCGGGCGGTGGCGGAAAAGCATGATGCGATGCTGGTTCAGGCAATCCAACACGAAACTACGGCATGCTATTACATATTAGCTAAATTTGCAGGAACAACTCCAGTATTTCTTCATCCCGATGCAAGCAGCGACTACCGCCGTAACGGAAGGGTTTGGATTTCTGCCGAACAAATGCTTAGCAAACGGCGTTTGCACCCAAAAGGTTTTTACATACCAGCTCCAGAAGACGCTTTTCTTTATTATCTCGTTAAAAAGATAGACAAAAGAGCTATTTCAGATGAACAGGGTGGGCATCTGACGCGATTGTTCTGTGACGCGCCGGAATTTTGCTTGGAAGCTATCGAAAAAATATGGCCCGAGCAATCGCTAGCGTTGATTACAGTTGCGCTCCAGGGCAATGATTGGAACGAGGTGCGCGCTAATCTCAATCAGCTTGCCAGAGAGTTGCAGCATTCAGCGCATAGAGAGAGCTTCGCGTCCCGCTTTATGCAGTGGTTGGGGGAGATAGGCCGGAAGATCAAGAGGGTCATTCAGCCAACGGGATTATTCGTGGTATTTCTCGGGCCGGACGGGTGTGGTAAGAGCAGCGTGATTAAGGAAATTGTTCCAGCGATGGCGCCCGCTTTCCGGCGCACAGAGATCTTTCATTTACGACCATCATTGGGAAGACAGAAGAGTGCTACAGTGCAGCCAGTTACTGCTCCACAAGGCAAGCCACCGCGTTTTTTTTTCTCCTCTATCGCAAAAATCTTCTATTTCCTTTTCGACTATGTCTTGGGCTATTTTTTCGTAATTCGTCCAAAAATGGTTCGATCCACTTTAGTGGTATTTGACCGCTATTACCATGACCTTTTGGTAGACCCCAGACGCTACCGCTATGGCGGCCCTATGTGGTTCGCGCGGTGGGTGGTGAAGCTGATCCCAAAGCCTGATTTTTTTATTCTTTTGGATGCTCCGGCGGAAGTCATCCAGGCCCGCAAGCAGGAGGTACCGTTTGCCGAGACGGCCCACCAGCGGGAAGCTTATCTCGAACTGGTCAGGGGTATGAAGAACGAGGTGGTGGTGGTGGACGCCTCGCAACCCCTGGAAAAGGTAATTGAAGAGGTATGCGAGAAAATTTTGGATTTCATGTCTCAAAGAACAGCAAAAAGATTCAATCTTGATTGATAAATTGGTTTTTGATATTTTTTCCCGGTTGTATGGCGGAAATGTAGAGGTAACAGAACAGTGGCGTCAGGTTCCCTCTTCGCATCGATTTTTAATTATCCCCGGGAAGCACGGCCCGCGCTGGGTAGTGCCTGCAGAACCGGCCTTTGGTTGGCCGGTTCTGCAGCAATGGCGACCCTATGATGTTCGCTCCATTCTGAAGTGGAATTTTTTAGGTTTAGCCTACCGTTGGGGTCGGCTCGGCAGCCTCCCCGCCATACAAAAGGTGGGGATGGAAGGGACCTTGGCATTGCTAAAGATTTTCCCGGAAACAGAGAATGCGGGTAGGATTATTCCGGTTATTTATGTCGGGACTTCGGGGCTGCCCCGCAAGGCCGTTGTCACACTGGTGGGGCAGGAAGACACAAGACCTTATGCCGTAGTGAAGTTGCCGCTAGGGGAAGCGGCCTCCAAGGGTATTCTTCATGAGGCAGCCACGTTGGAGCGTTTAGCTATCTTCATGGAGGGCATTGCGCCCAAACTACTTTTTGTTGATGACCAAAGCGGGGTAAGCGTCCAGCAAGTGGTGATTGGCAAACTCAGCGGTCGGAAACTTACGAGGCAACATATTGACCTGCTTTGTCTTCTGCGGACTGGCAAGATAACCACCACCGCTGCATTTTGTGAAAGGTTGCTTGAACGTGTAAGGGAAATTCACCCCCCTAATGATCCGGTACGAGAGCATATAACGCAACTCGTGCAGGTGTTGGCTGATTCAACTCCATTGCCGGCGGTATGGGCGCATGGTGATTTTGCTCCTTGGAATTTGAAATTGACTGAACAGGGAGGGCGGGCAATCGACTGGGAAGAGGCGCAGGAAAACGCATTGCCGCTGATTGACTTGCTTTATTTTTTCGCCATTCAAGGCTATCTGTTTGGCGGCAAGCATGATTTTATAAACGATTTTTTTAACCACCACTTAGTGCAACGCTATATGGAGGTGTTCGAACTTACCCCGCATGTCGCCGGCAAAATCGCGCTTTTGGGTTTGGTCGGTTTTTGGCTGCATCGGGTGCAGCAGGGAGAGATGCGGCACGCCAGGTTTTTGTTCTTGGCCATAGCGGCAATGCGTGAAAAATTGTCATGAAGATTCTGCTTTCCGCATACGCCTGTGAACCAAACAAGGGCTCAGAACCAGGTGTGGGGTGGAATTGGGCCATTGAACTGGCCTGCCAGGGCCATGATGTCTGGGTACTGACGCGGGCGAATAATCAGCCGGTTATCGAGTCAGAGTTTTTGCGAAGGCCTCAGCCTACCAACCTGTACTTTTTTTATTACGATCTGCCGGCCTGGGCTAGGTGGTGGAAAAAAGGCGGCCGAGGGGTGCATCTTTATTATCTTCTCTGGCAGTGGGAGGCGTATCTGTTTGCCAGGAAGAAGCACGCGGAAATTAAATTTGACTTAGTGCACCATGTGACCTTTGTCAGCGTGCGGCAGCCGAGCTTCATGGGAAATTTGGGTACTCCTTTTATTTTTGGCCCGGTTGCCGGGGGGGAGTCGGCGCCATGGCGGCTCCGCCTTGGGTATCCACTGCGGGGGTTGCTGCTGGACGGGCTGCGCGATCTTGCAAACTTCTGCGTGCTATTTGATCCCTTCATGCGGCGGACTTTCCGGCAGGCCAGCCGTATTTATACAACATCACCGCAAACCAAGGCCCTTGTCCCGAAAAAGTACCACGATAAGACAAGTGTGCGGTTGGCGATAGGCCTGGATGCAAAATGGAATACTGTTCTTCCGGAGGTTGCCAGAAAGGATGCGGACAGAAACGGTCGATTCCGGGTGCTGTATGTCGGGCATTTTCTATATTTGAAGGGGATGCACCTCGGACTGCCGGCCTTTGCCGAGTTCGCACGCCAGCACCCGGAGGCGCGTTTGACCATGGTAGGACAGGGGCCGGAGGAAAAGGCTTGGAAAAAATTGGCGAAGCAGCTAGGAATTGCCGATAAAGTGGAATGGGTGCCTTGGCTCGCCCAGGAAGCCTTGTCGAGTCTTTACGACCGACATGATCTGTTTCTATTCCCCAGTCTCCATGATTCGGGCGGTATGGTAGTGT
>CAZDYX010000207.1:0-6754 GCA_964509775.1 uncultured Desulfobulbia bacterium
GATGACCGAGTAAAAGCTCAGTGTCTTGGTGCTTGAAGAAATCGGCCAGACGGTACAGCGGACTACGCCCCGAAAGGGTATCGAGCACCAGGGCTTGGACGATTGTGCCCATGTCCACATCCATTTGGGTGGGGGTTGATGGTCCCCACAAGCCCAACCCGACGACAGAATGTAGCGACGATGGGCAGATGGTCGACCCGAGTGATCTTCATGTTCTCAAGGAGCTTTTCAATCTCATCCATTTTTTGCCCCTCGGTCTTACTCACGAATGGTGAATTTTCCTGGCGCGACCCGACGTACAAGGATGCCCAGTCGGTCTTTCTTGGCCAAAGCGCTGGAGAGCGAATCTCGATCCGTGAGACGATTATGTCGTTTTTTGAGCAACTCGACCAATTCGTCGATATGCACTGGGCGCTGTTCCTTGGTAAGTATTTCGACAGACAAATCTACCAATGACTGACGTCTACGAACTTTACGCCGCGTCGGTGTTTCGGTTCCCTCTTCTCTGCCGCGAAGTCGGCGTACGCTTTTTAATTGCAGCTCTAACATGGCCTCAATGGTCTCCAGGATCACCTGGCGAAGCGGCTGATTCTCCATCTTTCACCTACTTGCTTGACGTCTGTATTAAAAAATGATACTTACAATATACAGACGTTTATGGCGAGTGCAAGGAGTTTCTTGCTCAAGGATAATAAACAACAGAAGAACTGGAAAAATCAAAGAAATGCGCTTGAAAATGGGAAGTGAAAGGGGCTGCGGCAAAACGCTGCTGCCCAGGGCATGGCGCTAGTTCATGGTAACGTCTTTTTTACGTAAGTAAAAAAATAGTCCGGCTTAACAGAAAAGGGTGGAGAATGTGAGCCTTATCAAAAGAAAACATGCAGTTCTGACGATGATTTCTTAGCCGATCAGCACGCCGCCACGTTTGTTCAGATGCCGGGCCGCGATTTTTACGGCCGCGGTCTGGAACTCGATCAGCCGTTTCCCGAAATCACGGGGTATGGAAAACTCGGACAGGCCAATATACCACTTGCTTTGAAGGAAAGAGTAAGGTTATTTCACAGATATTGCCAAGCAATTCTATGATTCATTGGATCGAAAGGTCAATCCCTTTACGGCACAACTCTTGCCGTAGGAGGCTAAGCAACATCAACGCAACCACGCACGTGAACATATGTTCGCGGATTTATAGTGCCGACCGACCCACTTGATTTAAGGGAATAATTTGAGGTAACGTCATGAATCCATTTGCTCAGACAGGAAAATTGTTGTTGGTCTTGGGCCTTGTTATCGCCTTTATCGGACTGTTCATGATGTTTGGGGGAAGGATACCGTTTCTTGGCAAGCTGCCGGGTGATATCGTGATCAGGCGGGAGAATTTCAGCTTTTATTTTCCCCTTGGAACCTGTATCTTGATCAGTATCATCATCACCTTGATCCTGCGCCTTTTTCGGAAATAAGGCGTACGGCGACCGCTCTCTTTTTTTTACACTTAAGGATAATACAATGAAACTTGGAATTGTCGGTCTTCCCGGTGCCGGGAAGTCAATGTTATTTGAGGCCTTAACCAAAAGTATGCCGATCCAGAATCTCTCCCGTGGGGAATCCCGGATTGGCACCATCCGGGTGCCGGATGCGCGGGTGGAATTTTTAAGCGACCTATACCGGCCCAAAAAAACCATTTATGCCCAGGTGGAATATCTTCTTCCCAACGTTAAAGGGAATAGCAAGGAAAAGGATCAAAATCCCTGGAACGAGATCAAAAACTGCGATGCCCTTATCCATGTGATAAGGAATTTCCACGCGGCTGGTCTTCCTGACCCTGACCCGCTTAAGGATTTTAATTCCCTGGATGAGGAGATGAGATTTGCCGATCTCATGGTTGTGGAAAAACGCCTGGAACGTCTGGACCTGGATCAAAAAC
Source organism: uncultured Desulfobulbia bacterium (assembly GCA_964509775.1). Taxonomy (GTDB): domain Bacteria; phylum Desulfobacterota; class Desulfobulbia; order Desulfobulbales; family CAZDYX01; genus CAZDYX01. The sequence continues at coordinate 1,925 of CAZDYX010000207.1, forward strand.
GGGGGAAAAACGATCCGGATGAAGCGGCCCTGCTCGGTCGCTGTAGGGAGATGCTGGAACAGGAGATCCCTTTGCGAAACGACAAGGAACTGGTCATGGCCCCCCTGTTAAAGGGCTATGCCTTTGTGTCCGCAAAACCCATGCTGCTCTTGCTCAATAACAATGACAACGATCCTGACTTACCTTCCTGCGGCGCGGACATCAATCAAGGAAACGCGCTGGTGGTGCGCGGGAAGTTGGAATATGAACTCTCCCTGGTGACCGAGGAGGAGGCAAAGGTTTTTTTAGCGGAATTCGGCATTACCACCTCGGCCATGGACAGGGTCATTACCGCCTCCTACGCCCTGTTAGGCCTTATTTCCTTTTTTACCGTGGGCGAAGACGAGGTGCGCGCCTGGACCATCAGGGAGAACACGGTCGCAACCGAGACCGCGGGCGTGATCCATTCCGACATAAAAAAAGGCTTTATCCGGGCCGAGGTGCTTGCCTATGCCGATCTCATTGTTGCCGGATCGTATAAGGAGGCGCGAAAAAGGGGGACGGTACGTCTCGAGGGAAAGACCTATCCGGTCAAGGATGGGGATATTATCGAATTTCGGTTTAATGTCTGACAAGGCGTAACTACTCAGGTGGATAGTCTGTAGGTGTTTAGGCGGATAGGGGGAATAACCATGCAAGAACACACAAGACTCAGAGCAAAGGTGTTGGGATTCTTGATTCGTTCTTTGTGCAGTCCTAACAGACTACAGTCTAAACAACCTGAGTAGTTACGATAAAGCGAGCCATCATTCATCTCAGACACCGGATATCCGCAGCGGTATTTCCACGATAAACCGCGCGCCGCAAGGGATATTGTTCTTCACCCGGATGTAGCCCCCGTGATCGGCGACAATGGTGCTCGCAATGGCAAGGCCAAGTCCGGTTCCGATTTTTTTGGTTGAAAAATAGGGTTCGAACAACCGGGGTTTGATCTCATCCGCAATTCCCGGCCCGTTATCCCGCACCTCCATGACAACCAGTTTTTGTTCCTTGTCCGATAAAAGTATTACCTCTATATCGCCTCCTTCGGGAAGAACGGCCACTGCATTGTCAAGCAGGTTTATGAGAACCTGTTTCATCTGTTCATAATCAAATTCAAAGGCCGGGATGTTTGGGTCCGCCTGGAAGGAAAAATTAATGTTCTTATGGGCCTCGCGATAGAGCACCAGGCACTCCTGGGCCATGGTCGAAAGATGATTGAGTCGTGGCTGCACCGCGGGCATGCGCGCAAAGTTTGAAAATTCGCTGACCAGCCTTTTTAGTTCATCCACCTGGGTGATGATGGTCCGGGTGCATTGGTCAAAGACGTCTCCCTCGTCGGCGAGGATATCCAGATATCTCTTTCTTAGGCGTTGCGCCGAGAGTTGAATGGGGGTTAAGGGGTTTTTTACCTCATGGGCGATTCGTCTTGCCACCTCGCGCCAGGCTGCCATCCGCTGGGCCTTTTCCAACTGGGTAAGGTCGTCAAAGACCAGCACAAAACCAAGGTGATGGCCATCATCATCCTCAAGCCGGGTGATGTTTAAGAGAAGCGAGAGGGTCTGATCATTTATGGTCAAACTGAGCGGTCGCTGCATGGAAGATCTGCCGGGTTGCTCCAACTGCTTTAAGAGATCATCCAGGACAACTTGATGGTCAGGATCAAGCAGGGTGCGATAATCCTTCTTTTCGATGGCATTCTTGTTGATTCCCAGAAGTTCCTCGGCAAAGCGGTTCATGGTGCTGATGCGGCCCTGCCCGTCAACGGAGATTACCCCTGCGGGGACATTCTGCAGGATGATTTCGGTATAGCGCCGTCTTTGATCAAGCTCAAGATAGCTCTTTTTCAAGGCGAAATTTGTCTCCTCGATTTGCCGCTTACTCGTCAGGAGATCCCTGGTCATTTGGTTAAAGGAGTCTACCAGTATTCCCATTTCGTCGTCGGCATCCTTTGTAAGGACAAAATCAAGCTCTCCGTCCGCAACCCGTCTGGTGGCCTCGGCAAGTTTTCCTATGGGCCCGGTGAGGCCTTTTGCAACATAAAAACCAAACCATATGGCGCAAAAGACGATGAGCAGGGTGACGATCAGGAGCATGACCAAAAGGCTGGTCTTAATGGGTGTCTTTAAGAGCATCAATTGCCGGTAGCCGGAAAGTCCCTGGGAAACGAGTTCCATTTTTTGCAGTCTTTCCTGGGGGATCAAGAGCGTGGTTACCAGGATCAGGGCAGGATTTTCCGGATTGGCATTGTTAATGACCGGAACAACTCCGCGAACGAGGTCGCCGCTAGGAATTGTTTGCAGGGTGGTTATGCCTTTTTCTCCGGAGAGCGCCCTTCGTATCAGACTTGCCGGTAGTTCAGGCAAGGTCTGCCTTGAAAGTCTGGGGCTGGTCCGGAAAACTACGTTTTTTCGGTCTGCGGAGAAAAGTTCGATGGCATCCAGTTCATTGGCATTGAAGGTGATTTCAAGAACAGGATTGAGGGTCCCTGAATATGCAGCAGTTGGGGACGTGGTCGCCAACATCTTTGCCATGGACTCGCTTGTTCGTATGACTCGGTCCCGGGCATCCTGATAAAAGTCCTTGCCTATCTCCAGTGATTTCTGGAGGGCCTGCTCAACATTGATGTTGAACCAATAGTCCATGCTGGTGGAAACAAACTGCAAGGCCACAAAAAAAAGGAGGGCCGTGGGGACCAGGGACAGGGACATAAATGAAACAACAAGTTTGGTCCGCAGTCGGGAACCAAGAAGTTTTTTACGCCGTTCAAAGATGAGGTGCACGAGATTGCGCAGGACCAGAAAGGCGACCAGAAGCAGAAGCAGGATATTGATATTGATGAGCGCAAAAATAAGGACATTGCCGCTTATGGGCAGGCGAATCTCCCCCAGGGAGATAACCTTGGTCTCAAGATAGGTAAGGATCGGAATCAGGACCAGGCATGACAGTATGATGAGGCGAATTTGTTTTTGCTTGCGATCGTGTTTCATCCCAATGGCCATGGTTATCAGTATCTGAATTCGACCGGGTGCCAGTCGGTTTCAAAATCCCAAAGAGATAGGAAAGGCACTAGGTAATGAAAGTAAAGGGGCAGAGTGATACGGGCCAGCTTGGCCTTAATTGACAGGCGATAGAGGGTATCGTTTGTCAGCTCTTTTAAGGGGATGACCTTAAAGCCGCTTATTTCTACCATAAGCCTCTTGGCCTCGGCAAATGATTGGGTGTGGATTTTGTTCCCGGGTTTCTCGGAGAATTCCACCTGGTATTCTTCCCGTAGATTGTCGTGGGTCAAAATGTGTTGAAAGGTGTGGGTTGCATCCTGATGGTCAAACCATCCGTTCTTAATTTGATCGAGATGGACATAGAAGGTGAAGATTGCTGGGATCCCGTTATGTATTCCTTCTTCCATTGCTGGCGTAAAGCAGTTCGCCACGTTAAAGTAGAGAAGGAGATCGGTCTTGGAGTTGGTGACGATGATGTCTTGAAGCGTTGCTACCTCAGCCTGGGCCGATGCTGGGCATAACAGTGCCGGCGAAAGCCTGGGGATCGGCAGAAAAAGAGATATGACGAGCAGTAAGGCTCGGCCTCTTGATAACAGTAAGGTCATGGGCAGTAACACTAAAGAGTCCGCAATGGTTCGTCAAGGGTGAAGTTTAGGTGCTGAAAACTGGCAGGGGTGGAAACTTCCCGGCCCCAAAACAGGAGTTGCGATGAAGACCTTTGCGCAGCGTACCGTTACCTTTAAACCTGGGGAACGGAATGTTTTTTTTCATATTCTTACCGCCTGTAACCTTTCCTGCCGGCATTGTTACATCAATCCCGAGATGCACGGGAACAAGGCGGTGGCAAAAGAACAGTTGGAGGCGTGGCTTGCCCTTTTTGCCGCACCGGACAAGAATACTAACCTGGTTTTATTGGGGGGCGAACCTACCCTGCATCCAGCCCTCGGCCACGCCATCCGGTTCGCCAAAAGGATCGGTTACCGATCGGTCACCGTGGACAGCAATGGTTTTCTATTCCATGACCTCCTTGCCTCAATTGGCCCTGAGGAGCTTGACTTTCTTTCCTTCAGTCTTGACGGCCCTTCAGCAGAGGTGAATGATCCTATCCGGGGCCGAGGCGTCTTTGCTGTCTGCACGGCCAATCTGAAGCGGGCGAAAAAACAAGGTTTCCATACCAGCCTCATTTATACGGTGAGTAAGATGAACCTCGGCCATCTCCACCGGATGCCGGCGTTGCTCTCCGAACTGGGAGTGGACAGGTTTTTTATTCAGGTCATTGGAATCCGGGGACAATCGGTGCGCGAAGGCGCAAAGACCTTGCAACTTGCGCCTTCGGAATGGCTCTCCCATATTCCTTCGGTGGCGGAAGAGGTGGCCCGCAGGGGCATTAAGGTTGTTTTTCCCAAGGTTTTTCTCGATGAGAAAGAGCCTTTTATGTGCGCAGGAAAGGTGGCGGAAAACTTTTTTATCTTTCCCAACGGCCGCGTATATCTCTGCCCTTTGGGTGAGGATTTTGCTATCAATACCTTTCAAATAGAAGACGGCCGTCTCATGAAGAATCAAGGCCTTATTGAGGAACGTCTCTTCGGCCTCACCATTCCGGAAGGCTGTGTGATGAACAAACTCACCCAACCGGACAACCTCGCCTATGATGCCGAGGGAAATCCTTTGTGGCGCATCTCCTGTTGCCTGCTTAAAGAGGAGATTTAGGAGTCTATCCAAAGCGGGCTACCCGCAACCCAAGTTGTCTTGTTCCACTGCAAAACGAATGTCGAATGTCGAACAAGGAATTTCGAATTATGAAATTTTT
>CAZDYX010000208.1:0-6733 GCA_964509775.1 uncultured Desulfobulbia bacterium
CACCGCGACAGTGGTCTGACCGGAGGGATGCGAGTCTCTCCCCAAAATGCCGCGTGACTTTTTACGAATGCATCAATGTTTGGTTTTTTTGTCAATGTCATTGACCACGGGGAGGTTTTTCATATTATCGGCCGTTTTCTAATGATTTTTCTAATCCTCCACTCATACCGTCCTTACAGCCCCCTGTTTTATTGGCGCCATCGTTGTCCGGAAGAATGATAAAAAACGTCTACAACAAAGAATTGAAAAGCTGATAAGATGAAACGAGTGGTAACGGGATGTTGATGGCGATGAGCATCGTAGGACAGACAATGACAGCGAGGGCGAACGAACTGCAGGGCAATATGCCTAACACGCCGCTAAAATTTTAGAGAAAAGAGATACTTATGAAAGGTAGGATGCAGAACAAAAGAAAAACGGCAGTTGTCTGTTTATTGGCTGGTCTGACGCTCGGCCAGGTTAGTCTTGCCGCCGGCCAGACCGGCCAGATTGACGACCCCCTGCTACGGGTCCTGATCAAAAAAGGCATTCTTACCGCTGACGAGGCCGTGCAGGTTCAGGCCGAGGCCAAGGCTTTGGAAGAGGCTGACAAGCAAGAGATGGTAAAGGCGGTAGAGGAGAAAGGGGCGGGGGTCCCAAAAGGTCTAAAGGATCTCAGCATCGGCATGTTGGCCTATGTTGACTATTCCAATGGGCAGAAACCTCTTGCCGGTGGAAAATCGGACAGTTTCAACCAATTTAGCCTCACCCGGGGCTACCTCAATATCAAGAAGCAACTCACTCCTTGGTTTGGGGTGCGGTACACGCCGGACATTACTCAGGACGATACCGGGGACTATAAGTTTCGGACTAAGTATCTGTATGGGGAATTTAAGCCTGGCGACCTCGGCCTCCTCACCGACATCAAATCCGAGGTGGGCATTGGCCATATCCCCTGGCTCGATTTTGAAGAGCATATCAACCCTTATCGCTGTCAGGGGACGATGCCTATCGAGCGCGCCGGCACCTTTAACTCGGCTGACGCGGGCGTAAGCCTTATGGGAGATCTGGGCGGTAAGCTGGCGGATGCCGAGGTCAAAACCGGCAGCCATTATTATAACGGTCAGTATGGTAGCTGGCATGTCGGCGTCTATAACGGTTCCGGCTACCATGCCAAGGAAAACAATAATAACAAGGCCGTCGAGGGCCGCCTCACCATCCGTCCCCTGCCGGCGGATATCCCTGGGTTGCAATTAAGCTATTTTGGTATCTACGGTGAGGGCAACAAGGAATATAACGGCGAAATTCCAGACTATATCGTCAACCTCGGCATGCTGAGCTACCAACATCCCTGGTTCACGGTGACCGGTCAGTATTTCACCACCCAAGGTAATGCCAAGGGGACATGGGTGGATGCCAAAAATGACGCTCTTGCTACCGCTGGCTACTCCCTTTTCGGTGACATGAAGTTGCCGGTCCTAGAAAAGAAATTATCGGTCTTTGGCCGCTGGGATCACTTTGATGCCGATGCGGATGAGGAACTTGCACCGGAGGCGGCCTACGACCTCTGCCTTGCCGGTCTGGTCTATGATGTCTATAAAGGGAACCTGATGATGTTGGCCTACGAGACCACCGACTACGAAGATGACTTCGGCCCTAAAAAAGGCGATAACCCTATCCCAGGCAACAATCTTGGGGATGACCACAAGGTGCAGATCGTGTATCAGTTGAAATTCTAGAGGATTCTGGCCTGCTTAACACAAATCTAACATTTTTTTATAAGGTCCTAACAACCGTCAATTAGTTTAACTCGACCAATACCTATCTGAGAGCCTGTTTGGAAATTGGTTTCTACTGCGGCCGGCTGCAAATTCCATGGGGGGTGTCGTCGGTTTTGGACCTGTCTCCTTGCCCATGAAATTTGGTCGGCATAAGAAACTGCCGACGATTGACACGCTCGACTTCATTACCAAGCCAAATTCCAAACAGGCTCTTAAGAATTAGCTGATTGTATCGGACGAAGTCGCAAACCAAGGCCTTCCACCGGTCGATATCCATGGCTTTCTTCCTTGGAACATGACCCATGACCAACTCAAGGCCTTCTCCTCAGCTTCCAAGATCAACGACTCTTCATGAAAAATTCCTCAATCAAAATCTATGTCGTCTCCACATTGCCTTCACTGCCACTTTAATTGCACCCGATCACATACACGCCCTTGACAATAACCATCCATTTATATGTAATGAGATTAGAGCCTGAGAATTCTGCCGGCCAAAGGTATCCGAACTCTTGCCTAACACCACGCATCTTCACGCTTATTAAGCGGGGAGCCCCGTTACATGGCGCGGGTACGGGTAACAGTGCCAGTCACCCGTTCGGAACCGTGACGGCCAAAAACCTTCGGAGGAAAACGACATGAACATCAAAGTTCAACGTCTTGCCTTGGGGCTCTTTATGCCCATTTTCCTGTTCCTTCTGGTGGGCTCCGGAAACTCCGGCCAACAGGAACAAAAAACAGAGAGACCGGCTTCATCCGCGGTCGAACAAGCACAACCAAAAGAAACAGCCTCGCCATTGGAACGTCCGACCATGACGATTTATGAACAGGTCAACGAAATGCTCAAGAATCGGGAGTTGGACTTGGCCTTTGTCTATTCCGGCCCCTACGTGAAGGGCAAGGACGATTTCGGCATGGAGATTATCGCAGTACCGGTGACCCATGGCGCCAGCGTGTATCACTCATATTTCCTCGCACACAAGGACAGCAGTTTCCAATCTCTGGACGATCTCCGCGGCAAGACCTTTGCTTTTACCGACCCGCACTCGAACACCGGATGTTTGGTGCCGACCTATGTCCTGGCCAAGCAAGGCGAGACGCCCGCCTCATTTTTTCGGGAAACGTTTTTCAGTTATAGTCATGACAACTCGATCAAAATGGTGGCCGAGAGTCAGGCCGACGGCGCCGCGGTTGACTCATTGATCTGGGATTTTTTGAACATCGTGGACCCCCCAATACACGCAGCGGACGAAAATCATCGCCAAATCGCCGCCGTACGGCATACCGCCGGTCGTCGTCCATCCGGCCTTGGATCAAGAAAAAAAGAAGAGACTACGCGACATTTTTCTGCATATCCATAATGACAAGCGAGGCAAGGAATTGTTGGGCCGGCTGCAAATCGAGGGCTTTGCCCTGGGAAACGACGCCGACTACGATTCCGTGCGCGAGATGCAACGCTGGTTGGAGACGAGGACCAAATAGTGTCCATGAGTTTTCGGACCAGGATATTCCTCTATGTCTCTCTGGCCTCGGCATTCATGATCGTTTGTCTGGCCGGAGTGGCTGACCGTTGGTTCACCCGCCAACATGTTGAGAATTCGATCCGGGATTGTGAAGAACTGACCAGGCTGTTGACCCTTCAGGCGACAGACCTTGTCCTCTATGACGATCGCACTGCCTTGCTCGGGCTCTTCCAGTCGACGATTGACTCTCACCCGCATGTCATCTATATCTTTGTTGCCAGAAACGAGCAGGTTGTCGTGCACACCTTCGATCGCGATGTGCCCAAGGATATTCTGGCCCTCAGTCACCCCGGGTATGCCGATTTTTCGGTCCCGGAATTTGTACCCCAATGGGAGTTGGCCGGATTGGCCATGAACGGTCAAACATCAATGGTCAGGGGAACCATGGCCGCCACGCCCTTGCGGGTGGCGGAGGAAGTGCTCGGCGTTCTTTTCGTGCAAAACCGGTCAGGGATAACCCTTGACCCCAGACTCCTCGATATGTTCGCGGCCCAGGCGGTGAACATGATTCATAACAGCCAGCTCTATAAGGAACTGGAAATACGGAATATAGAGCTGAGCAAGAAGAATCTTGAGTTGATGGACCTCTTCGGAAGACTGTCCCAGTCAGAGAAGCTTTTGGGCGAATTTGAAAAACTCACCTACTCGGACTTTCTTACCGATCTTCCTAACCGCCGCTATCTCGAATGCCGGATGCAGGAAGAAATCGCCAGGAGTCAACGGCACGCTTTGTATATGGCCTGTTTGATGATCGATATCGATCATTTCAAAAACGTCAATGACACCTACGGACACCCGGCCGGCGACTATATCCTGCAGGAACTCGCCGGCATACTCATCAAGAACAAGCGACCGTACGATCTGGTGGCCCGCTATGGGGGTGAGGAATTCACCATGGTTTTTAAACATATCCACCCGGATGACGGATCGATTCTTGCGGAACGAATACGAGCGTCCGTGGAAAATGCCTCATTTTATTTTCATGGCAAAATCATCAAAACAACCGTCAGCATCGGAGTTGTGAGTTTGAAGGCCGGCAAGGGAGATACGATAGAAACCATTCTCGCCATGGCGGACGCGGCCTTGTACCGGGCAAAGAGGGAAGGCAGGAATCGATGGTGCGCCACTTCCGCTGTTCAAGCAAACGCGTAAATCAGATTCGCGGAATCAAACTTGATGAACTCTGCAAACACCTCCAACAACCGAAAGATACTCTGCGTCGACGACGAATTGGATATCCTCACCTTGTATCAGGATATTTTTTCTCGAGCTGACGAAACGCGCGGAGAGCAGACCAGGGCGGCGCTTCAGCAAAGGTGGCGCCAGCGAACCTCCGACACCACCCCTCCTGCCGACTGTCCGTTGGACCGTGAGACCTACGAGATCACCTTGGCTCGATGCGGGGAAGAGGCGATCGAGATCGTCAAACGGACGGCGAGCCAAGGGCAAAGCTTTGCAGCCGGTTTTTTTGATATGCGGATGCCGGGAGGCCTGGACGGTTATGAGACCATCAAGGCGATCATAGAGATCGATCCGGAAATCCACTGCGCTGTGGTCTCCGCCTATTCGGACCGAGGAATCAAGGACCTGATGAAGCTTTTTCCCTGTCAGGATCAGTGGTTGTTCTTGAATAAACCGTTCGGAAACGAGGAATTGTTGCAGGTGGCTCATCACTTGATTTCCACATGGAGACTGAAAGAAAAGAACCGACAATTCACCGTCAGACTCCAAGAGGAAGTCAGGAAACAGACCGATAAATACAAGGAGACGGCCGAGCGTCTCATCCTCATCAATCAATTCAGTCGCGAACTCGGCACGGCCTTTGATCTCACCATTCTTCTCAATAACATCATCGAGCAGCTCCGTCTCATTGTCGGCGCTCATACAGGATCCCTGCTCCTGGTCGAGGACGACCTTTACTTACAAGTCAAAGCAGCGGTCGGCCCCGGACATGAAAAGATCATCGGCCTTAGAAACACGATCTCCGAAAATCGGATCTCCAACCATGTCCTCGTTCACAAGCAACCCTTGATGATCGCGGACTTTTCCTCAGACCCCCGGTTTCGCAACACCCCGGCACAGGTCCGGCCGGACTTCGACGCCGTTATCAGTGTTCCCCTTCTGGTGAAAGAGGAACCGATCGGAGTCATGAATTTCGGAGCGCCCAAGGCCGAAAAAAAATTCAGCCAGGAAGAACTCGAATTCGTACACTCGGTTGCCGGCCAAATCGCCATGGCTATCGACAACGCCCGGCTGTACCAAAGGCTCAGCGCCTCCTACGAGCAGCTTTCCGAAGCATATCTGTCTACGGTTAAGGCCTTGACCAAGGCGATCGATGCCAAGGATCATTACACCTACGGTCATTCGGAACGGGTGGCTTGCTATTCGCTTGCCATTGCAAGAGAATTGGACTACGGAGAAGACGAACTCGCGGAGCTGCATCGTGCCTGCATCCTGCATGATATTGGCAAAATCGGCATTTCCGAGGCGATCTTGAACAAGCCCGGCAGGCTGACCGAAGAGGAATTCATGATCATCAAGACGCATTCGACCTTGGGTGCCGAGATGATCCTGGAGATCCCCTTTCTCGAGCAAACCCGTCAAGTGATTCTCCATCATCATGAAAGGTTCGACGGCCGCGGCTATCCCAACGGCATCGGCGGCGAGAAGATCCCATTGAGTGCGCGTATCATGGCGATCGCCGACACCTTGGACGCCATGACCAGCGATCGGCCGTATCGAAAGGGGATGGCACAGGAAGTCGCCCTCGCCGAAATCCTCCGCTGCTCCGGCTTCCAATTCGATCCAATGGTAGTAATGGCCTGCATGAAGGCAATCGTTCAGACCCCTCCCCCGAAATAAGGCGTTAAGGCTATACCTCACTCCGATCCTCAAAAAAAATACTTGACATACCAGCCCCATGCGAATAAAGTGTGCAAAATTTAAAAATCGTGTTACTGGATATTCGCTTATGTTGAAACGCTTTTCCATCTCTCTCGAAGACGATATCCTCGAAACCTTCGATACCTTAATCCGTCAGCGACAATACAGCAACCGCTCCGAGGCGATCCGTGATCTTATCCGCAAGTCCTTTGTCCAGGAGGAATGGGAAATGGACAAGGAGGTAATCGGCGTCATCTCCTTGGTGTACGACCACCACCAACGCCAACTCCAAGAAAAACTTACCGAATTGCAGCACAACTATTACCAGCAGATCCTCTCCTCCACCCATATCCATGTGGACCACGACAACTGCTTGGAGGTCATCATCGTCCAGGGCAAGGCGCAGAGGGTCAAGGAACTGGCTGACAGCATCTCATCCCTGAAGGGGGTGAAACACACCAATTTGGCCATGGGCAGTACCGGCGGTCATTTACACTGACTCAGCTTTTTTTGGGGGGGGCTATCCATTCCGCTCTCGCTTATGTACGGCAATTGGTGCGCACAGCGCAC
>CAZDYX010000209.1:0-6694 GCA_964509775.1 uncultured Desulfobulbia bacterium
AGATTTCAGGGTAATAGCTCAGACTATCTTGGGTTGCGGGCAAAGCCCGCCTTGGATAGTAAAATGGAGTTTCCCTTGACCACCCCCTTGCCTCTCCTTGTTCTTATCGGTTCGACCGCGGTTGGCAAGACCGAACTCTCGTACCGAATCGCCGAGACCTTTGGCTGCGAGATCATCGGCATGGATTCCATGCAGGTCTATCGTCTTATGGATGTGGGAACGGCTAAACCCACAAAAGAGGAACGTGCCAGGATCCCCCATTATCTCATTGATATGGTCGACCCGGACGAGGATTACAGCGCCGGACAGTTTGCCCGTGATGCGTCCGAGGCGATCTTAATGATCCGCGGCCGAGGGAAAACTCCATTGCTGGTAGGCGGCAGCGGACTTTATATGAAGGCCCTTCTGGAGGGATTTACCGCCATTCCCCAAGATGTTGCTCCGGAAAAGAAGGTTGTACGGGACCAACTCAAAAAAAAATCCAACAAGGATCTTTACCAGGAGCTTTGCGAATGTGATCCCCAATCTGCGGCAAGGATCCACCCCCAAGACACCCATCGACTGATCAGGGCCATTGAGATCTTCAGACTGTCAGGTATTCCCTGGTCCCAACATCTGAACCGACAAGATCATTTACCCCAGTTTACCGAGATCTTAAAGATAGGGCTTTTCAGGAACAGGGAGGAACTCTACGCACGTATAGAAAAGAGGGTAGGGCAGATGCTGGAACAAGGATTGATTTCAGAGGTGCAAAAACTCCTTGAGATGGGGTATGATCCTGGGCTCAAATCCCTGCAGTCGATCGGCTATCGCCATATAGTCTCATATCTTACGGGGGAATGGAGCTGGGAGGAAAGTATCCGCTTACTTGTCAGGGATACCAGGAGATACGCCAAACGCCAATTGACCTGGTTCAGGCGTGACTCGGAGATCCTTTGGTTTCACCCCTCAGAGCAGGAAAAGATTTTTTCGGCCATCAATAACTTCTTAACAGATTGAACAAGGAACGCTCTCTTTCACATTTTCAGAAGTTCTGATCCCGGTAGTTTAACGACTTGGAAGCATAGACTTCTGGAGAAGGGGAGGGGGCGGAGAGGAAATGAATATCCCCAATTTTATCACCCTGATTCGTATTCTGCTCATCCCATGTTTTGTAATTTTTCTCATGGACGGCAAGTTAAACATTGCCTTAATTACTTTTTTTCTTGCCGGGTTGAGTGACGGCCTGGACGGTTTTTTGGCCCGTCTATTGAAGAAAAAGACCGTTCTTGGGGCCTTTATCGACCCCATCGCCGACAAACTGCTCCTGACCACCTCCTTTGTCACCATGGCCATCCTTAATTTTCTGCCTGGTTGGATTGCGGTGGTGGTGGTGAGCCGGGACGTTATTATCCTTGTTGGCTTCGGGGTACTCATTCTCAATGGGAAAAAATTCAGTATAAAACCTCTCCTGGCGAGCAAGCTGACCACCTTTGTTCAGATTCTCACCGTGTTATTCTTCCTGGGGCGGGAACAACTTGCTGACTATTGGTTTCTCAGACTGCATCTGTTAAATCTAACAGCGTTCTTTACACTTCTATCCGGTATTCAGTATATCATTATTGGATTTCGAATATTAAACCATGCTGACAATATTCAAGAATCGGTTTACAGTTGACGGTTTGTGGACGGCCTGAAGCCTTATTCTTGAATGTGATTTAACCCCACTGACAACCGTAAACCGCATGAGGGTTTTTCATAATGTTAACCCGGTCCATAAAAGTATGGCAGCAAAAAATTGTTGATGATGGGCGTTGTGAAAGTCTCTCGACAAAATTAAACCTGCCGCTTCCGATAATATCCCTTATGGTCCAAAGGGATGTCCTCGATGTTGAACAAATGGTTTCTTTCCTCCGGCCAACCCTGGACCAACTGCCTTGCCCCTTTGTCATGAAAGGGGTGGAGGAGGCTGTCTTAATTATCCTTGATGCGATAAAATTTGACCGAAAGATCAGCATATTCGCTGATTATGACACTGACGGGGTGACTGCGGCAGCGGTTCTTTCTCTTTTCTTATCATCTCTTGGTCTCGATGTGCGCTGTTATCAGCCCAACCGCTTTGTTGATGGCTATGGCCTTAATAAAACGATATTGGCCAGAATCCATGAGGAACGGAAAGACGGAGTTATTATTACCGTGGATTGCGGTATAGCTGATAATGAGGAAATTTCCGAGGCAAGGCATCTTGGTTTTCTGGTCATTGTGACCGACCATCACCGACCTCCTGCCCATCTTCCGCCTGCGAATGCTATAATAAATCCCTTGCAGCCTGAATGCCGGTTTCCCTTTAAACATCTGGCAGGCGTTGGGGTTGCCTTTTATCTTGTCATGGCCCTGCGGAGCCGGCTGGCCAAAAACAACTTCTGGCAGCAAGAGGCGGATATCCCCAACCTGAAATCGTATCTCGATCTGGTGGCGGTAGGCACGGTGGCGGATCTTGTTCCCTTGCGGGGACCAAACAGGATATTGGTCAAGGCCGGTCTTGAAGTCCTTTCGACGTGCAGACGTCCTGGACTTTATGCACTTATGACGATTTGCGGTATTACTCCTGAAAACATCTCGGCTGAGGACATCAGCTTTAAAATCAGCCCCCGTCTTAATGCAGCGGGAAGAATGGGCGCTGCTGATAAGGCCCTGGAGCTTTTGATCGCCCGGGATTTTTCCAAGGCATGGGAACTGACAGCAAGCCTTGAAGATGATAATCGTCAGCGCCGTGAACTGGGGGAGGAGGTGTTCCGAGAGGCCAGCCTTTTGGGACAGGAACTCTTTTTGCAAGGAAGGAACAGCCTTGTCCTGACCGGAAACGACTGGCACGAAGGCGTAATAGGGATTGTTACTTCCCGGATCGTCGAGCATTTTTTTCGGCCAAGCATTTTGTTGACGCTCAATGACGGGACGGCCCGTGGGTCTGGTCGAGCCATCCCAGGATTCAATTTGTACGAGGCAATGACCGCATGCTCAGATTTATTAAAAGAATATGGCGGCCATGAAATGGCTGTCGGCCTTACTTTAAAGATCAAAAACCTTCCCGCCTTTATTGAACGATTTGAGCAGGTGGCATCCGAACGTATTGCCGAGCACGACCTTAAACCAAGGTTATGGATAGACCGGGAGATTAATCTGGCCGAACTTATGAACCATGAGTTTCTCCGGTATTACAACCAGCTTTCTCCTTTCGGGATGGGGAACCCTGAACCGGTGTTTACGATTGGTGCAGACGTCAGCATTGAGGATGTCCGTATTGTTGGGAACAACCATCTTAAACTTACGGTAAAGGACGACAAGGGGAAGATATGGTCCGGGATCGGATTCGGTTTGGGATATCAACTGTCGCGAGTTCGAAACAAAACCGCAAATCTTGCCTTTTCCATCCGTCAGAACGAATTTAGGGGGACACGACGGTGGGAGCTTTATATCCATGATATTCGCGAGAGGTGACCTCGCCCGGCTTTTTATGGATGTCTTTTACTATACATAATAAACATTATGCGACGTAGCTATTGGCCATTACCTTGCCATGAATCCAAGGGAGAGAGATATATGGATAAGAATGTTTACCAGGATCCGCTTGTCAGTCGGTATACAAGCCGCGAAATGCAGGAGCTCTTTTCTGAACGGACCCGATTTGTCACCTGGCGGAAATGCTGGATAGCCCTGGCCGAGTCCCAGCATGAACTCGGGCTTTCCCTCATTACCCGAGAAATGATTGATGAGTTAAAGCGATACATGAATGATATAAATTTTACCATGGCGGCCGAAAAGGAAAAAGAAATCCGGCATGATGTGATGGCCCATGTTTACGCCTATGGCCAGCAGTGTCCCCTGGCTGAAGGAATTATTCACCTTGGCGCCACGTCTCAATTTGTGGTCTGTAACACGGATCTGATGTTGCAACGCCGGGCCCTGGCCATGATCAAGAAAAGTCTCTTGAACGTTATAGCCAATCTTTCCGACTTTGCACGAAAATATAAGGGGTTAGCAACATTAGGTTATACGCATTATCAACCTGCCCAGCCCACCACCGTGGGCAAGCGAAACACCCTGTATATTCAGGATCTCCTCATGGATCTTGATGCCATCGAATATCTTGAAGGCTGTATAAAGGCTCGGGGCGCCAAAGGCACGGTGGGCACCCAGGCCACCTTCCTTGAGCTTTTTGGCGGCGATCATGAAAAGGTCCGCCAACTGGACCGACTAGTGGCAAACAAACTTGGATTTGACGAAGTTTTTCCGGTAACCGGTCAGACCTATACAAGAAAGCTCGATATAAAAATTGCCGAGACCCTGGCCGGCATCGGTGCATCGGCCCATAAATTTGCCGTGGATCTTCGCCTGCTCTCCAATCTCAAGGTTCAGGAAGAGCCGTTTGAAAAAAAACAAGTGGGCAGTTCCGCCATGGCCTATAAACGTAACCCCATGCGGGCGGAGCGGATGACCGGACTGGCCAGAAAGCTCATGAACCTCCCCGCGGACTTTTATTCTACCTATGCCAACCAATGGTTTGAGCGCACCCTCGATGATTCGGCCATTCGGCGGATGGATATCCCCCAGGTTTTTCTTTTGACCGACGCCATATTAAGGTTATTTCTTAATATTACTGATGGAATGGTTGTTTTTCCGAAACAAATTGAACGTTATATCAGACAGGAACTCCCCTTTATGGCCACGGAAAAGGTGCTTATGGCCGCAGTGCAAAGGGGGAAAAGCCGGCAGGAAATGCATGCGGTCATTAGAGACCATTCCATGGATGCAGCAAGACATGTGAAGGAAGAAGGAGGAGAAAATGACCTCTTGGAGCGGTTGGCCAGTGACGAACGGATTCCCCTCACCTCTTCCGAACTCGAGGCCCTGCTCCTGGACAGCCAGGAGTTCACCGGGCGGGCGGAAAGACAGACCGAGGAATTTCTTGACGAAGTGGTCGAACCACGCCTAGCCCCCTACCGGGATTTGCTGGGTAACGCAGACAGCACCGTTTCTGTCTGACCATTACGAATGGAGACTGGAGTACTAAGGAAAGTGGAGTGTTAATGCAGGAAAGCGAACGGCTCCGGGTGCGGATCGCCCCGCATCGGATCCATTATCTCAAATTTATCCTGGAGGGCTATGATGGCCTTGCCCTGCTTTCCACCCTGAATCCTGGAACAGGGCTTATGGAAATCCGTTTTCCGCACGAAAACCGATCGTTTCTCTTGATGCTTCTTGATGACCTTGCCCCTCTTATTCAACTAGACAGGTTCACCTGAGGTATTGTACCCGTTCATTACAAATGAAAAAGCCCTGAAACCATTTAATTCCAGGGCTTTATTTATTATATTTTCCTATCATTTAATGGTCGGGACGAGAGGATTTGAACCTCCGGCCCCAGCGTCCCGAACGCTGTGCTCTACCAGACTGAGCCACGTCCCGTCATCATCACCGTTATTACATTTCTTTACCCACACCCACGCTAAAAAATACGACTTAGACCGAGGAAAGTTCTCTCTATTTGGCACTAAATTGATCAGTTGTTTATTTTACTGCCTCTGCCAGTTTGCTCCCAGCCTTAAAACGGGCTACTGATTTACCAGCAATTTGCATCATCTTCCCTGTTTGTGGATTTCGGCCTTGGCGGGCAGCCCTCTTTGTTATAGAAAAGGTCCCAAATCCAACCAGGGTTACTCGTTCCCCATTGGCGAGTGCATCGGTGATTGCGCTTACCATCCCATTTAACGTTTTTTCGGCTGCAGCCTTACTAATGTTTGCTGCACTCGCCATTCTGTCAATCAGGTCGGCTTTAGTCATATTCTCCTTCCTCCTAGTAAATTGAAAACACTGATTTGTGCCTCTTGTTCGAACAACGGCAAAAAAGCCGCAGTTCCTATCTTATCGCCCTAGTTGGGGATATTAGCAGATGAAAAGTGCTTGTCAAACAAAAAAATAAAAACGCAATGATTTTAGACGTAAATACATCTAATTTGGTCGCTAACCTTCTTGTTACCCTTCCCACCTTCTTTCGGATCAAATCCCTTGGAATCTTGGAGGTGCCGCACTATTTCCTCTCTACGATGTTGACCAACACAGAATGTATGCCGAGGGAGGCGAAAAAAATACTTATCGCCTTCCTGGTTTCGGCCTCTGAAAATCGATCAAAATCACCTTGTTTCACCTCAACATGGATCTCATTCCCGCGCCAGCGCACCCGGCAATCATTTAAACCAAGATCATACAGAAAGCTTTCTCCCCGGGCAACCAGCGAGAGTTTTTCAGCCGTTATCTCAGTACCATGAGGAATCCTGGTGGCAAGACAAGAGGAAGAAGGCCGATTCCAGGTGGGAAGATCCCATTGACGACTGAGTTGGCGTATCTCTGCCTTGGTGAATCCTGCCGTTGCCAGGGGGGGTATTATTCCTAATTCATCTATGGCCCGATGTCCAGGTCGATCTTCCCGAAGGTCATCACAGTTTGTACCGTCCATGAGAACGGTGAAGTTGTACGCCGCGATCTTTTCTCGGCAAAGGGTATATATATATTTTTTGCAATAATAGCAACGGTCAGGGGGACTATTTACGAATTCCGGCCAGGAGAGAGGAGAAAACTCAATCTCAAGGAAGGGGGCTCCGAGCTTTTTGATCAGGGCTCTGGCGTTTTCCTGTTCGAAGGGAGGCAACAACTCCGA
>CAZDYX010000210.1:0-6672 GCA_964509775.1 uncultured Desulfobulbia bacterium
TTTCTTCTTTACCTATTCACCTAAACACCTACAGACTATCCACCTGAGTAGTTACAAAAAATCAGCCAATTTGGCAAAGAGTTGCTCCACCTGTTCTTCAGACGTGCCAACGAGCATGCAACGTTCGCCCCGCATTTGGGGAGAAAAGACCCGCACCACCTCGGTCGTTGACCCCTTCAACCCCACGCAATCAAGATCTGCGCCCAGGTCGGACGCATTCAATACCCGCACCTTTATTTGTTTGGCCTTAATCTTCCCTTTCAGGGAGGGGACCCGCGGTTCGTTGATCTCCCGTACTACGGTAAAGAGGGCGGGTAGCTCCACCTCCACCTCATCGAACCCATCGTCCATCAACCGTTCCAGGCGCACCACAGTGTCAGAAATTGAGATGATCTTGCGGACATAGGTCACATACGGAATATCCAGCCGCACCGCAAGTCCAGGTCCCACCTGGGCGGTATCGCCGTCAATGGCCTGCTTCCCGCAAAGAATACAATCAGCCCCGCCGATCGTTCGGATGGCCCGGGCAAGGGTATAGGTAGTTGCCCAGGTATCGGCCCCGGCAAAGGCCCGGTCCGACACGAGTATTGCCTCGTCAGCCCCGCACGACACCGCCTCCCTCAGGGTCTCTTCGGTCTGGGGAGGGCCCATGCTGAGGACAATCACCGTCCCGCCGCAGCGTTCCCGGATTCGTACCGCCTCTTCCAGGGCATGACGGTCATAGGGATTCATAATACTTTTTATCCCTTCACGGGAAAGGGTATGGGTCTTCGGATCCAGACGCACGTCTTTGGCGTCCGGCACCTGCTTGATACAGACAATAATTCTCATCAGTTACGATTATATTCTTTGTTGAGTTCTTGACCGATGATGTTGCGTTGGATCTGATTCGTACCCTCATATATCTGGAGAATCTTTGCATCCCGCATCATCTTTTCCACCGGATAGTCGCGCATATATCCGTATCCCGCCAGCACCTGCACCGCATCAGTGGTGACCTTCATGGCCATATCAGTGGCAAAGACCTTACACATGGAGGAGATCTTGGATATACCTTCCGTATGATGATTAATGTGTTTGGCCACTGCATACACCAAGGCCCTGGCCGCCTCAAGTTCGGTGGCCATATCGGCGAGCATGTGGGCAACCGCCTGGAAGGAGATGATCGGTTTACCAAACTGAACCCGTTGCTTGGCATAGGTCACTGCCTCATCAAGGGCCGCCTGGGCAAGCCCCACTCCCAGTGCCGCAATTCCAGGCCGAGAAAGACTCAAGGTCTTCATAACCGTGATAAAACCAATCCCCACCTTGCCGACCAGTCTGTTTTTTGGGATGCGGCAATCCTTAAAAATAAGCTCCCGCGTGGAGGAGGCCCTGATCCCCATCTTCTTTTCCTTGGGGCCATAGGAAAAACCTCGATCCGTGGCCTCCACCACAAACATGCTCGCGCCTCGCGGTCCTTTATTTTTGTCGGTAATAGCCACCACCGTATACATGTCTGCCTCGCCGGCATTGGTGATCCATTGTTTGGTGCCATTAATGATCCACTCATCACCATCCGGTATTGCCGTGGTCAGGATACCCCCGGCATCACTGCCGGCATTGGCCTCGGTAAGGGCGAAGGCCGAACGATA
Organism: uncultured Desulfobulbia bacterium; assembly: GCA_964509775.1. Classification (GTDB taxonomy): domain Bacteria; phylum Desulfobacterota; class Desulfobulbia; order Desulfobulbales; family CAZDYX01; genus CAZDYX01. Next base: position 1,635 of record CAZDYX010000210.1, read on the forward strand.
CTCGTTGCTGGCCACCTTGGGAAGATAATGCCGCTTCATCTCTTCACTGCCGGTGAGCAGGATGGGATATGCTCCCAGGGCGCTTGCCGCATAGCTCGTGGCCACGGCCACACATCCTCGGCCCAACTGCTCCAACGCCAGTACCATCTCAAGACATCCACCGCCGTAACCTCCGTATTCCTGGGGAATATAGATGCCAAAAAGATCGGCCTGGGCCATAGCCTTCAAAATATCGGTGGGAAACTCCTCCTGTTCATCCAGTTCAGCACGTTTGGGTATAATTTTCTCGTCGGCAATCTGCCGGGTCACATCAACGATCATCTGTTGTTCTTCAGTAAGAAAATAGTCCACGTTCACCGCCTTCTTTTCATGAAAAGGGCCACGAAAAAGCCATCCCCTTTCCGTAGCCCTTTCCGGTTAATACGCTATAAACTTACCATTTGATGTAACTACTCAGGTTGTTTAGTCTGTAGTCTGTTAGGGACAGAGCAACGAACGTATCAGACACGAACAGGATCTCATCAGCAAGTTCAAATGCTCTGAACTTAGCGTAATTTCGGTTTTTTTTCTTTACCTATTCACCTAAACACCTACAGACTATCAACCTGAGTAGTTACCATTTAATAATGGTCGCCCCGCCGGTAAAACCGCCGCCGAAGGCACATAAGAGGAGGAAATCCCCGTGTTTCAGACGCCCTTCCCGAACCGCTTCATCAATGGCAATGGGTACGCTTGCCGCGGAAGTATTACCATATTTGTGAATATTTATGAATAATTTTTCGAGGGGTACCTTCAATCGTTCGGCAAGACTGGCAATGATGCGGATGTTCGCCTGATGAGGGATGACAAGATTAATATCGGCTATCGTTAGATGATTATCAGCAAGTACTGCCAAAACCGCCTGCTCCATGGCCCGTATTGCATGTTTAAAAACATCCGGCCCCTGCATCCGGATATAAGAACCATCATTATTATGAGTGTGAGTGGACGGTAAGTCCGGATTCATGCTGGGCGCTCCCGGCAGACTCAATAAATTCCACAGACGGCCATCAGAGAACAGATGACTTGAACAGATACCCCGTCCTTCCGTGTTGCCGGTGACCAGGCACGCACCGGCCCCATCGCCGAAAAGAACGCAGGTGGTCCGATCCTGCCAATTCACCCGACTAGAAAGGGTTTCTCCTCCAATAACGAGAATTTTCAGCCGCGGATCAGCCTGGATGAATTTATCGGCGATGGTCAGGGCATAAAGAAAACCTGAACAGGCGGCATTGACATCAAAGGCGAAGGCGTTAACTGCATCAAGTTCCTTCTGCACCAGACAGGCGGCAGAGGGCATAATCATATCCGGGGTCATGGTACCGACAATGATGAGATGGAGATCCCTTGCCTCCAGGCCGGCAGCATCAAGTGCCTTTTTCCCCGCCGCAGCAGAGATAACCGAGGTGTATTCCCCTTTGCCGGCAATGTGCCTCGTCTTGATGCCGGTCCGGGAAGAAATCCATTCATCCGAGGTGTCCACCATCCGTTCCAGGTCGACATTGGAATACACCCGTACCGGCAGATACGAACCGGTTCCGATTATGGCCGTCCTGATCACGGGGTCATACCTTCATCTGCCCCAGCCTGTTCGTGCGGGTATACCGTACTAACCCCGTCTGCCAGCGTGGCCTCAATATGTTCGTTAACCTTTCTTTGCACGAGTTCCCCTGCCATGCGAATAGCATTCTTTATGGCCGTGGCATTGGACCTGCCATGACATATTATGCTCGTGCCCTTAAGACCAAGGAGAGGCGCACCGCCATATTCGGCGTAGTCCACCCTTTTTCTGAAATTCTTGAAGGCCTTTTTTGCCAGTAGATAGCCAAGCTTGGCCTGAAAGGTCTTGGCGATTTCATCCTGCAACATTTCGCTGAGCGCCTCTGCCAGTCCCTCGCTCAATTTCAGACACACATTGCCCACAAAACCATCGCAGATAATAACATCCACATCACCCATAAAGGTATCTCGGCCTTCAACGTTCCCCACATAATTTAAGGAACTATGACGAAAAAGGGCATGAGACTTACGGACCAAGGCATTCCCTTTACCCCCTTCTTCTCCTATACTTAAGAGTCCGATCCGTGGATGTTCATTGCCGAAAAGGTCTTTTGCAAAGGCAGAGGCCATCAAACCAAACTCAAAAAGGTGCTGAGGCCGACAATCAACATTGGCACCGACGTCCATCATGACCAGCGGTTTTTTCAAGGTCGGAAAGACATTGGCTATACCGGGACGGGACACACCTGAGAGCTTCCCCATACTTTTTAAGGCTGCGGCCATGGTCGCACCCGAGTTTCCGGCACTCACAACAGCGTCAACCCTTCCCTGTTTCAACAGTTCAAAGGCCACAACGATGGATGAATCCTTTTTCTTACGGATTGCATCAAAGGGTGACTCATCCATTAACACGGTCTGCGAGGTATGAACGATCTCTATGACAGCCCTTTTCCCTTCGTGCCGAGCAAGTGCAGACCCAAGCCTTTTCTCGTCGCCCACCATCACCACTTCGTAGCCGGTCTCAATTGCAGCCCGAACCGCGCCGGTAACCAGTTCCTCAGGTCCTTTATCCCCCCCCATGGCATCAAGGGCTATACGAATACCCACTTCTTTACCTCAATCATGAAGGGTTGGGTTATTCCCGAGCCGTGATGCCGATAAAATTCTAGGGTATGTTCATGCATCTGTATCAAGGGCAAGAACCTTCCGGCCCTTATAGGTACCACAATTACCACATAGACGGTGAGGCATTTTGGGCTCCTGGCATTTTGGGCAGGCTACCACTGTCGGTGCCGTAAGGGCATCATGGGACCGCCTTTTTCTTGTTCGTGCGTGTGAATGTCGTCTTTTCGGTAAGGCCATATCTTTAATTCTTCCTCCAAAATGGTTTATAAATAATAATATTATTTGTTATCTTACGACCTCGATTAAAACCGCAAACGGGGAATCCTTGGTTTCCTTGGGGCATCGACAATTTTCAGTATTGAGCGAGACCCCACATCTCGCACACAACCCCAAACAATCATCTTTACAGAGTCTCTTGTTCGGAAGCCCCAAATACACCTGTTGAGCCAGGAGTTGATAGATGTCAATTATCGGCTCATCCAGATAAATGGTGTCCATCACGCTGAGATCGTATTCATGCAATGGGGGTTCCTGGGCCCGCGGATCGCGAAGTTCCAGATCTATCTCGAAGGTATCTTCAATAACATATTCAAAAGGATCCAGGCAGCGGTCACAATCAAGCACTGCCTTGGCCCTGATCTCACCTTCAAGAAATACCCTTCTGTCCCCCTTCCTCACAAGAAGAATATGAGCACATGGCGGGCCCTTCAAGGCAAGATCCTCAGAAGGAAACCACGAGCTATCGTCCATTGTGAGACGCAATCCATCCGCCGTGATCTCCTCAAACAATATTTTCATTTATCTCACCATGCCTGATTACCGCTTTATGAACAAGGAAGAAAGGTACAATCGCCTTCTCCCCCATGAGATGTGTTCTCAACGCAGTACCATCAGAAGTGAATCGTGAACTATAAGAAAAAGTAACCCGTTGTCAAGTTATTTATGACTCGTCTGTCCCTTCCCGGCATGCAGAATTTCAATGCCTCTTTATACCCCCAGGATAGGGTATGGGAGGATTTATCCCTCTTGATTTGTAACTGCTCAGGTTCAGGGTTCAAGGTTTCCGGTTTACAAAACCGTTTCCTTAAAACCTTGAACCTTGAACCTTACAACCTGAGTAGTTGTCTTGACTTTACCTTTCATTTCTTTTTTCCAACCGCATATCTCAATGCAATCCGGAAGTCGGAAAGCCAACCGAAAACACTCAATATCAAAACACCATTCATGAGCTGCTGGCTATATTCTCTTGTTACCAGGATATCATCTCCAAAGACCCATTTAATAACATTCAAGGGAAAGGATACAACGGCAAAGAAGATGAAAATGTATCCAATCAAATAGACAAAAAACAACAAAAAACCACTCATAAATACACCGAGGTTAGGAATAACCCCCAGCCACATAAGATCCATCACCTTCCCAAACAACCAGAAGAAAAGCCCTAATACCATACCCAGGATCAGGGAATAACCCAAAAGAGAATTATAATAGCTATCGCTTTGCGCCCAGAGTAATGTATATGAGGTAAGGAGAAGAGAGCAAAGGACCCCCATCCAAGCAGCCCTACCTGTTCTCCACCAGAATCCGGAGCGGATCGGGGCAGAACGTCTGTTAGTAGGACTCACGCGTCGGACAAGCACCCTTTCCGCCACAAACTCCTCCTTGAATCGGCTTGGACTTGGATTTACCCAAAGACCGGGATCAGTATCTTTGTTGCGATGTACTTGCCGAATCATCAGGTGCTATTATGTAAGCAAGGCATTCAGAGCAACACGACAACTATCGAAAAAATCGGTTATAAACCTGCATTCGTAACTACCCAGGTTGGTTAGGTCGTTAGACTGTAGTCTGTTAGGAAGAAAATGGATCGGAGAATGGGCACGGTACGTCTCACATCTCGTCTTTCTCTATTGCTAACAGGCTAAACCCCTTCAGACTATCGACCTGAGTAGTTACCAACATCCAACAAACCTGGAATGTACAACGAAGAATATCCCCGGTCAAGCCAGATATCCCAAGTTTGTCGGCCTCTTTAAAAAACGGTCCGCCGACGCGTGGTGGTCCAAACGACGATCAGTGTTCGAACGTATTATCAGCCGGTTCATCTCCAAGCGTTTACTATTTTCGCTTGACAATCCAGAGCGTCCCATGTAATCGATTTAATTGTTATGAAAGGCATTTGGAGTTCAAATCCCATCCAGATTATAAACGAGCTTATCTCAATTGTTGAGCTAGCTATCCCTTTATCTATCTATTCAGAATATGGCTCTTCGGCCATATCCATTTATATACAAAGTGTGTGCGGGCATAATGGGGTTGATTATTTTATCTTCCAAAAACCGCCCAACTGGAAGCAAGCGAAGGGCAGTTATAT
>CAZDYX010000211.1:0-487 GCA_964509775.1 uncultured Desulfobulbia bacterium
TTGGCTGCCCTGTCGGGTGTCCCAAACCGCATCGCTGAAATAAGTCTTAAAGTGTTAGAGGACGAGAGGAATGTCCTCAGTTGGGACGATAGGTTCAACCAATTTGAAATCATTGGCGATACCGTGTCCCGTCCGCAATTTCTTGCGTTCTTGCGTCAAAGGGTTTCAGATAAATATGATGCGCACGGCAAGGCGCAACTCTTCCTGCGGCGTGCCCGCGAATTTTGTCCGGAGGTGTTGTGCGACAGACCTTCCGATTTCGCAGAACAACATAGCGTTTCGACGATGGAATGGTTATTTGCTGCCGCAGTAGCCAACCTAGACGAATTGCCGCGTATTTTGGATGAAGCGGTGAGGAATTGGAGGGATTCAACTGCCGTTGATCAATCCCGCGGAACTATAGTCTATTGCTATGTGGAGCCTGAAAACGATCTTGTGCGCATCCAATCGCATACCGCTGCGTTTTTAAAAAATTTGGCGCGAAACG
>CAZDYX010000211.1:497-6669 GCA_964509775.1 uncultured Desulfobulbia bacterium
ACGAAGACCTGAAAGCACTACCCATTCTCATAGTGTTTCTCCACGACGATGATGGTCTGGCTGGTCAATGTCTGGCAGAACTGACCGTTCTGGCGGAAGATCTGAGCGAACCTGATAGAATCAGGTTCGGCAACTTAGTTGGAGCTCACCGTCAGAAATGCCAGGATCTGTTGATCTCGAGCCTGGAGGACTTGGCCAAACAACGACACAACACCGCGTGTGGACTTGCTGAGCCGGGTCCTCAACGATTGGGAGTGGTCTGTGCGGCGATATTTGAAGCTGTGTATCCTAAGGTACTGCCGTTTCCGTTCGACGGATTTAGCACGCCGCGGGGAAACGCCGCAGATACTTGTCACAGTCTGACGCTAGAACTTATCCGTGGACATTTGACCTACAACGATGTGATGGCAAAGGCTGTTCGCGACAAGAACCGCGCAAACGAGGTTTTGAGCAAATGCTGGCAAGCGTTCCTGAAGAATGGCGATATCAGCCAGCGGCCGAATCATGAAACCGTGCGCGCCATATTCTCGGCCTGGGAAGGCGCACTGAGAGACCGAGGAGGCATCATTTCTATAGCCGACTTGCTGCGTGTTGCTTGTCGGCCGCCATTTGGCGCTAACATTGCTTCCGCAGGTTTACTGCTGGGAGTGTATCTTTGTGCTCGGCAGAAAGTCTTCGAGGTTCACACAGGAGATACCCAATTCGAATTGTCAGCGCTTAGCGGTGACATGTTGTTTCGAGGCAAGCACCTTGATCTTGGCAAACTGGATGTACTTCAGCTTGTTCCTAGAATCGCCGAGGAGGGATCGGAATGGGACGCATTCCTTGACGAATGGGAATCTGCCACAGACAGGAGCTACACCGAACAAATCGAGTATCTTGAACAAAGCGCCTCCTTGAGGAGCCGAGTCAGCCCGCCAAGATCACAGGCTTACCGGATCAGCCTCCTAGAGACGAAGGCAAAAGAGGCGAGAGCCAAAGTAGCAGCATTTGACGACAAAATTAGCAATGCATATGAGCGTATCGAATCATCGGAAAGACGCCTCGATTTACACAGCCTGACGTTCGGGGCTGTGAAATTGAAAGAAGTCCTAGAGCAGATGCGCTCAGACCGACTATTTTCTCAGGGTGATACCGAGCGTTACCAGCGGGATGTTGACCTAATCTGTCAGCGCACCATTCAACTTTTCGATTCCTGGTTGCCAAAGCAAGCGCCGCGAGGCCGTACCACAAAGGACGCTTCTGATTTCGAGCGATTCATGCGGGAAACCGCAGTGAATCTGAAAAAACTTGGTTTGACTGAGCAGGTAGATAGTGTTGAGCGTCATGCGGCAAACGCTATCCGTCAGATCAATGCACTGGCGGAGGCGCAGACTCTTGCTGAAAACATAGAAGGATGGTTGACGGCACACAGCACATCTCGCGCCCTAAGAGTCGTCGATCTGAGGAACTACGGCGACACCGCGAAGGAGCACTTGAGGAAGGCTTCGGAAATGCTTAGACGTCTTCAGGTACCCGGTTTAGAAACTGCCAAGGACAAGCTCAATGACTTCATTAAGGCGACCAAACAGCGTGAGAAGGAGTTTATGGGGCGTTTGGGTCGCATGCTGGATGCGAAATTCACTCTAAATACGATAGATGAATGTATCCAAGAAGTCGACGATTTGGAACGAATCTTCGAAAGGTGTGATTCCGATACCGATGAATTGAGAACGATGCGCCGGGCCTTAAACTTCTACAAAGATGCAGCCGCCCGCCTGTGCGACGAGAATCTGTCTGATGATGGGGTTGCCTCTCTCTTGAAGGAACTGACGGAGAACGCTAATGCCAAGTTGTCCGACGACGAACCGCCCTGGATGCCTGACGAAGTCATGCCCCTACTTCATAAGGAGACATTGCGAAAACGAGAAGAGTTGGGACTCCTCTGGCTTACAAGCATGGAAAATGAGGTTTCCGGAATGAATGGGATCGATATTGCCCGCGCCAGCAACCTCCATAGTAGACTGCAACAAACACCCGGGTATCTTACGAAGTCTCAAAAGAAAAAGGCAAAAGAACTGTGTGATGAAGTCGAAGCATTTTTCAGCACGCTGAAAGTAGAATGGCTTCTGGAAGAGTATCGAAAGCTGGATACCGATTCTCAGGTTGCTTTCCTAAAAGCGATTGGCATAGAGGAAAAGCCAAACCGACAAGGTGCGAGGTTTTGAATGCTACGCGTATAAGAAAGCTTTCCAGACTGCTTGGTCAGCTTGCCGGTGACGCTTTTGGCAGCCTGGTGGAGTTCAGAACACCGAAAGACATTCGGCGTGAATATCCCGACGGCGTTCGCGACCTTGTTGACGGGGGAACTTGGGAAACGATTGCCGGACAGCCGACGGATGATTCCGAGATGGCACTCGTCTTGGCCCGTTGCTGGCGGACGAAGGAAGATACGACACAGAAAAGGCACGGAAGGCCTTTGTCTTCTATCCGGAATCAGGGGGACAGGCATGGGGACGTGCATAAAATAATAAGTTGCTCGGCGGAAAAAAATACTCGCTATAGTCGTGCCCATGTCAAAAAGAGCCCATATGGTAAACCGCTTCATATAACAAAGATTTTTCCGGCCATTTCGGTATTAGGGAGTAAGATAGCGTATTTTCCTCACTTCAAACGGAGAAGGGCTTTATCTGCCAGTTCCATTGCTTTTAATTTTATTGCTGAGGCTTCTTCAGGCCAACCAATAATGTTAGCATGTCGGGGTGGGATATCGTCTGCTGCAATCCCAAGCCCAATTTCGTTTACGACTACAGCTTCAATATCGGCACGACCATGTAATTGTTGTCGTCTCAGACCTTCACCGATTTTCCATATATCCGTTTCTCGAAGACCTGAAATTCGAAAGACTGACAAGCGGTTGTCTTCAGGCGGGATAAAAGCGGAATACCGAACAGTCTGATCTGAGGATCTATAATGGTTTCTGGAATAAATATATCGTGATAGCGTTTCTGTCGCATCAACAGCACCCAAAGTGGACATGCTAAAAATACAATCTCCTGAGATATTTTCTGATCATCAGTGGTATGGTATCTTCAAAATATTCTGAGCCATGAACCTTATTGCCGGCAATAATTCCAGCAAAAATAATTCGGTGTTTACCTCTGACACTGAATGCAAAGACCTGCCCTTTTCCTTTACGCCATTCAAAACCTATATCGCCAGTCGGCTCTGCAAGAATCTCAGGCATTGGGATTGATGAAGGCAACAAATTGATTGTCTTTTTCGCTTCCTCATAAGTATCCTCAGAGATTGCTGTTGCACCATAGCCATCCCAATCGGCCCGCGAGCATTCCCTGTAAATCTCGTTCAAAGAGTCGCGCATTTCACCCAATGGCCGGCCAAGAGAAATGGTTATAGATTTTCTCAATTGGTCTATGGCTTCACCAATATCTTTTACAATTCTTCCGGTTGAGTTTTCATCAAACCCCTCACCACTTGGCCTAATCCAGAAAGGAGGACAATCGGCACCTATACATTGAATAGCTAAGTTGCTCATTGAAATAACTCCTTTGCTTTTTCTGTTATGCTTTCAAAGAAAATCTTGTTCTTGAAATGGCGCAATTTTTCAAGAGTCTGCCATGCTTCCTCTTCACTAATAATTTCTCTTTGCTTAAATACATCTATATCCAATATGATTGACACAAACTTATGATCGACAATCTGTTCAAATGCTTGAGTAATTATAGCCGTTGCATCAATGTTATGGTCATGCGTAACAATGCGAGTTAAGAAACTACCAATACCCTGAGGTAATCCTTTCGGCACAACCGGGCCAGCCGTTAAATAGTCGTCAAAATCCAAAACGGTTTGAGGGGAAAGAGGAATATCGATTTTATTGATAAAACGCAAGGCAACCCTACTGATTTCTGGAGAAATCACGTCCTTATAAAGTTGCCACAATTTCAAGGCTTCATCACGGAATGTCTCCCATTTGTCATAGGGTTTCAATCTGTTGAACGTGAACCCATCAATCCTTGTCTGAAACACTTGCTTGCCATCCGTTGAAGTGAATATATATCCATCAACGGTCTCGGCACTGGTTGAAATTGGTGGTTCTCCTTTTTTGAATTCAAATTTACCTTCCCATTTGTGGCTGGCTTTTTTATTAGGATATTTATCTGCTATTGAAGTATGAAAAGTTTGAAGTCTTTCAACATCAAAGTCATTCCGTATTTTGATGCGAATATCTATAAGTGCCTCTGTTATTGGTGCATTCCTTAAAAATGAATATTCAGCCACTGTTTTCCTCTCGATTCATTTTCCCTATTATATCAGAAATCTGTTGTTGTATTTAAATGCTAATCAGCATTAACCTTATATTTTTTACCCGACAAATCTGTAATCAAGTATTTTCTTTTTCGGTTAATAATTTTGGCATCATCATAATGAAATTGTCGATAATTCAGACCTCGTAAAACTTAAACTTTAACCATGTTGTAACATGTTGATTTTATTGTATTTCATTTAAGAATTGGACATCGAAAACAGTGAAAAATTGATGAATTTGGCCTCTTCATTGGAGTTTTTTACAATTTTTCTTCATCATGTATTTCCTCATGTCAAAAAAAATCTCATCTTTTAGGTGTACGTTGACGAGGTCTGTAATTAGAATTTATTTTCGAGAATCCCGAGGCCAGAAGGAAAAATACGCGGTCAGCCATCCGGTCTCCGATCAAAAAATAGCTCAAAAAACAACCTGTTAGCGAGGCTAACATGAATAAATGCAGAGAGTCAAGGATAGAATGGCTCGGGATGTAGATAAAACTTCACCGCTCACGAGTGCTCCACTTTGAGAAATTGGAGTTCTTCAGATTTTTTATTAGAAACTAAAGGTAATCAATCCTGATAGGCACCTGACCTCGGGAACAGGGGGATTTTCCCTCCGCCGCCCGGTGCATCCAGGGCAAAGACCGGCACGGCGAGGCTTGAGCAATGGGTCCAAAGCCCGGACATGATCCTAAGGCCTTGCGCGATGGGGGTCCGGAAGTGGTTGGTGCCGCGGGTGAGGTCTGCCTGAAAGAGATAGTACGGCCGTACCCGGATCCGGAGGAGCCGGTTCATAAGCTCCTTCATAATAGCAGGATCGTCATTGACCCCCTTAAGGAGGACGGTCTGACATCCCAGGGGAATGCCGGCGTCCGCAAGCAGGGCACAGGCCCTGGCAGCATGGGATGTTATTTCCTCGGGATGATTGAAATGGGTATTGATATAAAGAGGATGATAGCTGCGGAGCATGCGGACGAGTTTTTTGGTAATCCGCATAGGTAGGGTACAGGGGATCCGGGTCCCGATCCTTATGACCTCAATTGTCTTGATCCGGCGCAAGGCAGCGATGATCCATTCGAGACGTTCATCATCAAGCAACAACGGGTCCCCGCCCGAGACGAGGACATCCCTGATTTCCGGGGTCCGCACCAGATACTCGAGACCGGCCCGGATGGTATCATCGGTGATCAGCATGCCTGCTGTGCCCACCTTGCGTTTCCGGGTGCAGAAGCGGCAATACATGGCACACTGGGAGGAAACGAGGAAGAGGGCGCGGTCCGGGTATTTATGCACGAGATTCGGGACCGGGCTCAAGGCCTCTTCGGCCAACGGATCATCAAGACCCACTGCATCCTCCAATTCCTGTTCATCAGGGACGGCCTGACGCCATATGGGATCTCCCGGGCCCCGGATAAGGCCAAGATAATAGGGATTGATCCGCATCGGATAACGCCTAGTAACCCGCAACAGCGGTCCCGGATCGCAGCCAAATCTTGCGGCCAGATCCCGGGGATGGACAAGGCTTTTATTAAGAACGCTTTTCCAATGGTCCATTTGGAAATCGAATCGAGATCATCTTCATTCGGACGGGGCGGGAAAAAGCGAGGGCATCTGAGGCGGAGAATCGAGCCCGGCATCGCTTTCCCTGGTCAAGGGGTCAATGCGTCGCACCACCCGGGTTGACACCCTTTTGCCGACGGCTGAAGACGCCCGGATCGGCAGCTCGTCAAAGAGAACAATGAGGGTGCTGGCCTTGCTCCGCTTCGAGGGCCGCAAAAACACCTTTGCCCGGCAACCGGGTCCGGTCTGCAACAACTCGATCAAGGAATGCTCATGGGCCGCGAAAAGCCGGTATTCCTTGTCCAGG
>CAZDYX010000212.1:0-6580 GCA_964509775.1 uncultured Desulfobulbia bacterium
ATTTCAATTCAAAAATATAACGGCTTGCTCTATCCATGAGAACAACTGTCCAGCCGGACGACTGATCGGGTGGTACACCGGATGCCCACCTGCATGTCAACCTACAAGGCGAAATCCTCGATTATTTCAAACGGAACTCGGTAGAGAGGAAGACGCAATTCCTCATCGCCACCCACGCCGAGGAATTCGTTCGCGGCGTCGATGCCAGTCAGATTGTTTCTCTGCTTGGCCAAGCGCCAACCCGCATCCAGTCCACCCCTGAAGTGCTGCGGGCTATGGCCGAGGTGTCCAACGAGGAACTCACCCGACTGCTGACCTCAGCCTATATTCTTTATGTTGAAGGGGAAAGCGACGAGCGCATCCTGCGGGCTTGGGCCGATCAATGCGGCGCCCAGACGGCCATGGACAAGGTTTATTTCAAGATCATGGGCTGGTGGCAAGGAGAACATGAAGGAGAGGGCAGACGAGCACTTCAAGGCACTGCAACAGGTCATCCCTCAGGTCTCACGATTAATGCTCTTCGATTATGACGAGAGAGACAACGTCTTTCATCCTAAGCCGAACAACCCAACCTTAGCCGAGTGGAAGCGCAAAAATATCGAAAACTACCTCCTGGTGCCGGAGGCTTGGAAACGAACTGCACTGCGGCTCATGGGATACGAGGAGCGCAATCTTTTCGTTCTGCCGGTCTGGCAGGTGATCAACGACTTCTTTATCGGCCAGAATCTCACCTTGCCGCCCGGCAAGACATGGCGGAATGTCACCGCCAATGTATTCAGCGTGGTGGACGGCAAGCGCATTCTGTTTGAGAACAACGATTCGCTTTTTCATCAGCTCAAAAATGGCTCGCCGTCTCTGCAACTCATTCGTGAACAGGTAGCCATGAGTATGACTGCCGACGAACCGCATGAGGATGTGCATCAATTCATCGGCAAAATGGAGGGACGGTGAAGGAGGAAACCCCTTGGTTCACCTACATAATCCGATGCAGCGACAACACCCTCTATACCGGTATCGCCAAAGATCTTGAGAAGCGTATCGAAGCTCACAACACCGGAAATGGTGGGGCCAAATATACCAGAACCCGTCGTCCGGTCTCCCTTGTCTATCAGGAAACCTTTTCCTCACGGTCGGAAGCAGCCAAAAGAGAGTATCAACTCAAGAAGATGATCAGAGTAGAAAAAGAGAGGTTGGTGGAATCCATAGGTCCTTGAAGTCTATGGGGAGAGAAAATACTATGTGTGATGCATTCGTAAAAAGTCGTCACCCCGGTGAAAACCGGGGTCCAGAGAATACTTAACCCATTGAAAATGCTGGATTCCGGCTTTTCCCCGTCAAGCGAGGACTAAACAGAGCGCCGGAATGACGAAAAACGAGGAATTTCGACTTTTTACGAGACCATCATGTGTGGAGTTTCTTTCTGATGGAAACTGAGACTATGACCCTTGAAGAGATCAGATATAGGGGGCTCAAGGCTTTGGAACAGCATCTTGGACCAGACGAAATGATTCGGTTCTTACAACAATTTGAAACCGGTAAAGGGGACTATACGAAAGAGCTGCATCAATGGTTCAAAGAGAAAGGAGTCGATAGTGCTTGCCATACTGTTACCCTATCTGGGCGTCGGCGCTGTGGCTGGAGTTCTTGCGGGGTTGATGGGCATCGGAGGCGGACTGGTCATTGTTCCCATGCTGGTCTTTTGTCTCGCCCGGGAGCACATTTCCAATGAATTTATCATGCATCTTGCATTGGGCACTTCCATGGCCAGCATCATCTTCACTTCCGTCTCCAGTTCTATGGCTCACCACCGGCGCGGCGCGGTCCATTGGCAGACGGTTAGGCGCATCACGCCGGGTATTCTGGTGGGAACTTTTCTTGGCTCATGCGTTGCAGCCCGGATGTCGAACGGTTTGTTGAAGGGCTTTTTCGTGATCTTTCTTTACTACGTGGCAGCCCAGATGCTGATCGACCGCAAACCCAAACCCTCGCGGGAACTGCCGGGACAGTTCGCCATGTTCGGCATGGGTAATGTGATCGGGGCCGTGTCAAGTCTCGTTGGAATCGGCGGAGGAACCCTTTCCGTACCCTTCATGATATGGTGCAATGTCCCTTTGCATCACGCCATCGGCACCTCGGCCGCGATCGGGTTCCCCATCGCCATTGCCGGCACCGCGGGCTATATCGTGAACGGCATGCAGGTCGCGGGCCTGCCGGATCTCTCGCTGGGTTACATCTATCTCCCGGCACTGGCCGGCATTGTGGCCGCCAGCGTCTTTACCGCACCCCTTGGTGTACGTCTGGCCCACTGCCTTCCTGTACCGCAACTCAAACGGGTGTTTGCCGTGCTGCTCATCGCGGTGGCAACCAAGATGCTCATCAGTCTGACCTGATTCACATCAAAAATGGCAAACCAGGATCTTTGTGCCTTCATTAAACCGAACCTCGATCTTGTCCGGTCGGATGGTTTTGAGCACCAGACCAAGGCCGAAATTCGGATGCTGGATAAGTTCGTTTTCACGAAAGGAGGCGGTCATGGTATAGGGAATGGCGCGGGCCAAATCACGGCCGGCGACACTCTCTGTAAATAGGGCTAGGGCCTGTGTTACCTTGCGCTGTTCAGCGGCAGGCAAAGATTTCGGTGCTGTTGTCCGCCCGCCAATCTTGCGGGACCGTAATGCCGCCTGCTTTTTTAACTCAACCGGCGGGCGATATCGGTGCATGGCGCCGCAGTCCTCGCAGCGTACCTTGATAATGGTTTCGCCATCCATGGCGAAGATATTGTGGTTGGTCACATTTTTGCATTTCAGACATTTGGATTCGATCTCGTCGCCAGTCGATAGCTGTTTGTTTTCTGTCAATGGGGTAACTCCTTGTGAGTTTTATAACCTTCTCGGTTATCGATCCGATATTTATTTCATCAATAATGTATTGAAAAAGGTAACAATTAGAAAGAAAAGTCCTTCACTCCTTTACAAAAATTTCAACGAAATAAAGGAAGAAAGACCCCGTACGCATACTATCAGAGAGCTTCAGAAACAACAAGGGGCTTTACGGCAGCAAGACAAAATCATTTTCATGAAGATCATTATTTTTCTCCCCCATCCTCGAACAATTCCCCCCTGCTGTCAGCCGACGCCTTTTCAATATCGATTATGTGGGTGTTGCCCGCATAGGGTTTTACTGCATAACGGCTGATCTGGGCCACCTTGCGTCCCAGCAGGGCTATCTTATTTAGTTCTGCCTCGAATTTTTCGAACAGTTGACCTTCGTCCGCCTGCGAATATTTTTTCCGTTTGAGGACCCAGAAGAGTCCGATTACCGCCTGGAGGGGCTGGTTGAATTCATGGGCCGCGGCCCCGGCCATCTCTAACACTCCACGCAACTTTTCCCGTTCCAGGCGTAGTTGTTCGTCCTTTTTGCGCTCGGTGATATCCATGAAGACGGCAATGGCCTCGCTAGAGGTATCTTCCTGGGTAAACAAAGAGACATTCCATTCCACCTCCCGGTAATTGCCGTCGTTAAAAAGAACACGGGAGATAAAAGTGGCGTTAGGATGTTCCTCGGCAAGATTAGTCAATTTTTCTTCCACTATCTGCTCATCGTCAGGGTGAATGACCTGCCAGATCTCATCTCCTATCAACTCGGCGCGGGGAATGCCAAAGAAGCGCATGGCCGTTTGATTGGCATCGAGCCATCGTTTGTACGTCAGATCAATTCTGACGATGCAGATAAGGGGGGTGAGCTCGGCAAGGATCAGATATCTGCGGTGGCTTTTCCGCAAGGCCTTGCCCGCCCGCACCCGTTAGCGGAAGATGTTCAAAAAGAGGCACACAAAAAAGACAAGGAGTGCCAGCCCTATCCCTACCCCGGAGAAAAACAGGGATTCCAGAGCCCCTTCCCAGTTTTGCCATAGAAAGGGAGCAATGGTTACAATATCTTTTCGAAACGCATCCAGACGGTTATAGCTATACAGGCCAAAAACAATGTTGATCACTAACAACAAGACCACTACATATATATACAACATTGGACTTGTCTTTTCGGAAAGCGGGGTACCGGTCCGGTATTTGGGTTTTTTTACCTTACGATGATCGGACCTTATTTTTTTTCTTTCCATATTGAAACGAGTCATGTAACAGAGCTCCGGAGATACGATTATCTGGTGTAACTACCCAGGTTGGTTAGGTCGTTAGACTGTAGTCTGTTAGGCAGGACAGGAAATGGATCGGAGGATGGACACGTTACGTCTCACATCTCTTCTTTCTCTATTGCTAACAGACTAAACCCCTTCAGACTATCTACCTGAGTAGTTACTGTCTGGTTGAAATTTGGCCATGGATAGTGATCCATTCTCCGTTCGTTAAAATCTGATGGGGCTTGAAGTTGGCCTTGTATTTCATCGCCCCGCAATTTTTGATCCAATATCCCAGATAGAGGTAAGGGATATTATGCTCCCGGCAGAACTCGTTAAGATAGAGAATATTAAAGGTGCCGGGACTCCGTTTGCCCTCATCAGGATCAAAATAGAAATATACCCCATTAATCCATTCCCTGCCCAGATCAACGATGGCCACCCCAATGAGCTTCTCACCTATCAGGTAGCGGAATTCTTTGGTGTTGGTCATGCGGTTCATAAAGTAGTGCCCGTAATAATCTGTGGTCTTGCTTTCCGATTTTGTAAAGCGCCTCCCCAGGAATTTGTTTAAGAGCGCGAGGTTACGGCCGTTCATTTCAGGAGCGGCTATTTCGACCACCACATCCTGGTTTTTTCGCAGGACCCTTTTTTGATTACGGTCTGGTACGAGCGTGCAAGATTCGAGACGAATGGGTACACACGCCGTGCAGTCTGGGCAATTCATCCGGTAGAGGCAGTTGCCGTTACGCCGGAATCCGGATTGCAGAAAATGATGCATAAAGGTGTCCGGCAGAAGGTCAAATAAAACCTCCTCAAAGGTTGCTACCTCAGGAAACCCGTAAGGGCAGGCAATAGAAAAGGAACATAGGAATGGCTCGACAATGTGGATGAAATTTTGGGGAATCATCTTGTTATATGCGAACCTAGCCAGGATAGAACCGCAAACATCCAGTAATGGGTTTCGATTGCAAATTCAAGTTTGATCCCCTGTCTGAGCCGTCCCTTTTGATAGAGAAAAATAAGCACGCCTAAAGAGATGACTCCGGGGATAAGCCAGCGGCCCAGGGAAGACATCCATCCTACGGCCGGCAGCAGGAACAAGAGTAAAAGGAGAACCCCGATCAACCAATGGAGGAGAAGGAGGGTCTTTTTTTCGCCGATCAGGACCGGAAGGGTTTCTTTGCCGACAAAACGGTCGCCCTGGACATCAAAAACATCAAAAAGCGCACTTCGAACATAGATCAGCAAGAGGATGAAAAGAAAGACCCCCAAAGAGGTAGTGGAAGGCTCTAACCCGGATTCCCACACCGGGAGAAGGACAACAACCACAGCCCAGGCAGTGGCCACAAAAATGGTCTTGGATCCGGGGATCTCCTTCAAACCCCTGGTTCTGATGATGGGCCGCAACGACCGGGGGATCAATGGGACGCTGTAGAGTATTCCCAAGGCGCTCATAATGAGCAGAGTCAAAAACGGTCGTTTGCCGCTCGCATAGAGATTTAGGGCCAGAGAACCGACCAGGGCCAGGAGGGATATGATAAGCAGGGGCCAGCGATAGGTCCGATAGAATCGGGCCCGGATAGGATCATTGAATTTTTCTGATTCCTGGTCGTTAAAGCGGTTGACATTATGCATGGCGAGAAGATAGCCAAAAGAGGTAAAAAAATGGATGGGACTGGGCAATAGGTTTTGCAGAAGATCGCTTGCATAGGTGAGGAGTCCGCCCCCGACACTGACATAGATATTGGTTTCAAGCAGAAACCGGGAGATTTTATAGAAGATCTGGCTTGCCCGGCCTTCACTCCGGCTGCGAACGGACTCGAGGGCATTGACTACCCGGTTTATCAGCCAGGTCGGGGTGGATGCCCCGGCAGTTACCCCCACACAATCAAACTGGGTAAGGGCGCCAAAATCCAGGTCCTCCTCGGTCTCCACCATAAAGACCGGCCTTTGCATGCCTTCGGCAATCTCACCCAGACGTTTGGTGTTCGCGCTGTTACGGCCACCCACCACCACCATGGCCTGGACCTTTGGGCAGAGCCGTCGGACCTCTTCCTGGCGTTTGTGGGTGGAATCACAAATGGTATTAAAAACCTGGCCCCCGGGAAAACGGGTCAGGATGCCCTGACTCAACCGGTTAAAATTCGCATCATCCTGAGTGGTCTGACTTACGATGATGTAGGGCGGCGATATGATGAGAGGTTCAACGTCCTCCTCGTTACTTACCACCACCCCTCGAGGTTCTGCATAACCGATCAGTCCTTCCACCTCGGCGTGCTTCTTGTCGCCAATGATCACCGTGGAATAGCCCTGCCGGTTATATTTTCCGATAATGGCCTGAACCTTGATCACCCGAGGACAGGTGGCGTCCACCACCTGGGCGCTGTAGGCCTTGAGCCGATCCTTTTGCGCCGGCGGAACGCCATGGGCACGAATCACGATCGT
>CAZDYX010000213.1:0-6563 GCA_964509775.1 uncultured Desulfobulbia bacterium
TCTCTGCCTCACTGGGCGGGGTTCGTGCTGCTCCCCAAAATCCGTTAGAATGAGAGTATTTTTACGGCCAACTTCTGTCTGGATCAGGACATCAGCGACCGGGATGGGTGTATTCGCTCCGGTGAGTATATAAGGCTTTCCTTCAGTGATACCGGCTGCGGCATGGATAAGGAGACGTTGTCTATGATCTTTGAACCTTTTTTTACCACCAAGGAGGTGGGGAAAGGAACCGGCCTTGGCCTGGCGACGGTAATATGGAGTTGTTAAACAGAACAACGGGTTTATCCGGACGTTTAGTGAGCCGGGCCAAGGCACGACGTTTAACATTTATTTACCCAGGGCCGTCAAGAAGGTGGGAAAGGTTTTTACGGGGGCGAAGACTGGCCTGCCGACCGGAAGCGAGACCGTGCTGTTGGTCGAGGATGATGAACAGCTTCTGCTGCTCGTTAGAAAAATACTCGAACGGCTGGAATATAAGGTGCTGACTGCCGCGGCGGCAGACGAGGCATTGCGACTTGCCGCCGAGCATGCCGGCAACATTCACCTGCTTTTAACGGATGTGATCATGCCCTTGATGAATGGCAAGGAATTGCACAAACTGATTGAAAAGTTGAATCCGGGGATCAATGCCCTTTTCATGTCCGGTTATACCGGCGATATAATTTCCCGCAAAGGCGAGCTGCGGAAGGGGGTTGCTTTTATCCAGAAGCCCTTTACGATGAAGGATCTTGCCGAAAAGGTCCGCATGGTGCTTGAAGCCCCTTTGGGGATAAAACTTCCTGACGGCCAGGAAATCGGCTAAAATGAAGGGGAGGGCTTACGAGGCAGTAACAAGGATTTTGGAAAGGCCGGGAAGAAAGCTTGCAACCCGATGGGAATTGGTGTAAAGATTTTTTACGATTTTCCCAGAACAGCTATTTTATGTCAGGTTCGGGCCTGCAACCCGAAAATGGATGTTAAAACAATCAACGGAAACAATATAACTGCTCTGAAATCAAAAAGATGCGCCCGTAGCTCAGCTGGATAGAGCGCCGGACTACGAATCCGTAGGTCGTAGGTTCAAATCCTATCGGGCGCACCAGTAAAATCAAGGACTTACGGTTAATTCCGTGAGTCCTTTTTTCGTTTGTGGCGGCGATGGGTAACGCATGGGTAACACTTGGCCAAGACATACCCTACTTCATCCGCCCCTGACAGAGGCAAAGACGCAGTACCATGATTAATTCGTTAGCGTCTCACACCGCCCGCGGCGGCGGTTTATCATGAAGAAACTTTTAACAGTTTCTGCCAAAGCTGGCGACCAAAAAAGAAAATCTGAAACACGCAATTTCAATCAGTTAAGTTGAAGCTGCTTGGAAGCCCTCAACGATACCATCTATGATGGTATCGTAAAAAGTCGTCACCCCGGTCCCCACATTTGTGAGGATAAATTGCAACCGGGGTCCAGAGAGTACTTAACTCATTGAAATACTGGATTCAGGCTTTTGCCGGAATGACGAAAAACGAGGAATTTCGACTTGTTACGAGATCATCAAATCTGAGTTCGGGACCAACTCCACCGGCACGAGGCCCCGTATCGAGTTGGCAAGGAAGACGGCCTCGGCCGTCTTTATATCAGCAATGAAAAGCGGGGCGATGCGGACCTGGTCAGGGTGGGCGGCTATAAAGTGTCTTCGAAACACCCCGTTTAATAGGCCGCATTCCACGGGCGGGGTGGAGAAGATATCACCCTTTTTGATAAAGATGTTTGCAATGGCCCCTTCGGTAATCTCGCCCTTTTCGTTCTGAAATATGACATCAAAATACCCTTTGGCCAGGGCCTGTTTTCTTTCTTCCTCATAAAGGTCGCGCATCGTGGTTTTATGAAAGAGAAAGGGCGAGGCAGAAGAGGTGTGTTTTTTTGCAAGCATGATCTTAAAGGGAGATGCCTTTTCATCCCCTCCGAAAGGGGCAGGGCAGGGGGCGGCAGAGATAGTGGTGGTTCCGTCCTTGGCTAGCAGGAGGCGGACCCGCCAGGAGGTTGTGCGATCGAATTTTTCCGCCAAACAGGAGAGTTCCCCGGCAATTCGCCTCAGATCACAAAAGAACCCGAAATAAAGGGCGGAGTCGGCCAGTCGTTCGAGGTGCAGGTCGAAAAGCCAATAGCCTTGGCCGGGTTGCCAGAGTATGGTCTCGATGAGTTGGAATTCTTGCAACGGGTGGGTAAGAAAACGGCCTTTGAGCTTACATTCCTCCCATTCCTGGTCCGGGTCCGAATCATACACGATCCCTGAGCCGATGCCCATCTCGCCGCGATGACCCTCGATCATTATTGTTCTGATGGGAACACTGAAGGTGGCATCGCCATGGGGAGATATATAGCCTATGGCGCCCGTGTATACCCCGCGCGGTTCATGTTCCAGTTCCCGGATTATCTCCATGGTGCGGATCTTGGGTGCGCCGGTAACCGAACCGCACGGGAAAATGGCCCGGAAGAGGTCCATGAGTGATGGGGGGGAAGTGAGTTCCCCTTGGATGGTCGAGGTCATTTGATGCAGGGTCTCGTAGGTCTCAATATCAAAAAGCGAGCACACCGAGACCCCGCCCATGCGACAAAGTCTTCCGAGGTCATTACGTAAAAGATCCACAATCATAATATTTTCGCTACGATTCTTAGGGTCTTGCTTAAGCTCATGTCGTATTTGTTCGTCTTCGAAGGTGGTGCGGCCCCTAAAGGCAGTGCCTTTCATGGGACGCACGGTGCAGAGCCTTTCTTTTTTCCTGATAAAAAGTTCCGGCGAAAAGGAGAGGATCCGGCGGCCGCCGGTTTTAATAAAGGCGCCGAAAGAAACGCTTTGGTTACGGCGCAGGCTCTGATATAACGCTTCGCAGGATCCGTCAAAGTCAAAGTGATATTTTATGGTATAATTGACCTGATAGGTGTCGCCGGCCTCAATATAACCCTTGATGCGTTGGATACGTTGTCGGTAATCATGCTGTTCTTGATTGAGACGGAGATTTTCGAGCCGATAGCCGGCAGGGGCAGGGGAGGGCGAATCGTCTGGGGGCGGAAGGGCCTTGCTGCCGGTAAATGTTTGATCCCGGTGGTTAAAGATGTGGGGCGCGGGAAAAACCAGGAGTTCGGCAAGGGGGAGTGCGCCTCTGGGGGTATAACTCCTGGCAAGAGAAGGTTCAAGCAGGTAACCGAGTTCATATGCTAGCCAGCCGGCGAGATAATATCCCCTGGAAAGATATTCCTCGCTTCGGTAAAATAAAAGATCGATGTCGGCCACATTATTACAGACTAACCGATCAATGCACGAGATAAAAAGGATAGAGAGATGATCCTCTTCGTTGGTCCTGACGGTCTCAAGGAAGATGCAATCCTCTTCCCTGCCAAGGACGGCAAGAAATTGGGCCAACTGGTATTGGGAAAGGGAAGGATAGCGATGTTCCATATCTTTTTGGATTGATTGTGATTAGATGCGAGTTTATGGATTCTGATCGTCTCGTAACCGTGGTCAGCCGGTTTAAACTGACCAATACTATAAGTGATGTCCGGGAATTTGGCTCTGGTAATATCAATGATACCTTCCTGGTGACCCTGGATGATCATAGCAGGGTTATCCTGCAGCGGATTAATAGCCGGGTTTTCCACTCACCTCAATTGATCATGGATAACCTACGGATTGTTACCGAACACATTAAGGCCAGGCTTAAACAAGAAACCGTCCATCGCCGCTGGGAAATACCCCAAATCGTGTCAACCCTTGACGGCACTGACTGGTATAAGGAAAACGAGTGTTCGTTTTGGCGTATTATAAGTTATATTGATCAAACAAAATCCGTTCAAGGAATAAAAAATGCTTCCCATGCCCGGGAGGCGGGTTATGCCCTGGGGAGGTTTCAGCGACTGGTGAGCGATCTTGATGCCGCAAAACTCTTTGACCCCCTCCATGATTTTCATATCACTCCCCGCTATCTCGCCCTTTATGACGAGGTGCTGCGACAGAGGTATCCAAAAACATTATCAGCAGACATTCGCTACTGTCTTAGGCTTATTCAGCATAAGCGGGCTAGTGTTCATATACTTGAGGAGGCGAAACAGAAAAATATCCTGCAGATTCGTCCTATCCATGGTGATCCCAAGCTCGCCAATATCCTCTTTGACACCTCGTCTGACCAGGCAGTCAGCATTATTGATCTAGATACGGTAAAACCCGGGCTCATCCAATATGATGTGGGAGATGCCCTCCGGTCCTGCTGTAATCTTGCCGGCGAGGAAACCAATAATTTCAACGAGGTGAATTTTAATATAGATATTTGCCGCCTCTTTTTAGCAGGGTATTTTTCAGAGGCAAAGATTTTTTTAACTGATAAAGATTATGAGTACATCTATGATGCGGTACGCATCATTTCTTTTGAGTTGGGTTTACGTTTTTTTACCGACTTTCTAGAAGGGAACAGATATTTTAGGGTGAGGAATGCGGAGCAAAACCTTATAAAATCTATCATACAATTTAAGGTATCTGAAAGTATTGAGACAAATAAACTCTCAATTATCAAGATGATAGCAGAGATGAGGGCATAAAAACATTATAGTTGCTATGAGTATTGATCCCATTCTTTTATGCTTCCACCGATAAGAACGTCATGCTATAGTAATAAATGGTGGTTTAGGGGCCTTTGTTTTGTCAACGGGGGATATGTGATTTCTGTCAGGTCCGGTAATTTAAGGTCATATAGACAATGGATTATTGCAGCATACTGAATTGCACGAAAGAGCCTTTCTCTGCTAAACCGGACAGAGAGTTTTTTTTCCAATCCGGGCTTCAGGTTGAATGCCTTGAGTCGGTGGAACGTGCTATCCGTGAAGATAAACGGTTCAATGTGGTCATCGGTAGCGAAGGCACTGGCAAGACCATCCTGGCCGACCAACTTCTTGAACGGTTAAGCGGTCATCTTTCATTTAAACCGTATATGCTTTCCGCCCCTGATGTCATCGATTATCGGCAATTTCTGTTGCAGTTGGCCGTCATGTTCGATGAAACCATCCGTCCTCCAGAGTCTGAAGATGCTGATATAAAAGAATCTGTTAAAAAGCATCTTTTACGGCAATGCGCAGACGTCAGAAAAACCGCGGTCTTGATTATTGATAACGGCCATGATCTTCCCCCTTTTTGCTGGAAGATACTGAATGAATTCATCGATCTAGAGGTAAAGGGGCGACCGTTACTGGTGATTGCTATATTTACCAGTGAAGAGATTCATATCGTTCCCTATAAAAGTCTGGCCAAACAAATAAAAGTCTGTGCTACCCTTGGGCCATTTAACTTCCTTGAAATCAAGTCATTGATACTATTTCGTCTCATAAAAGTCGGGTTGGCGAACAGGAAATTATTTAGTATTCCGGCCATATGGGTTATTTCCCGGTTTTCTGAGGGAAATCCTAAAAAAATAATCGACTTCTGCCATCTCATCCTTTGCACCCTGGTGATTGAGAATCGATCCACGGCAGGATGGTTCATGGCAAATCTGTGTGCTCGCACACTTTTCCCTGAGCGGGCCGAAAAAGCCCGACGAGCCAGAATCATTTTTTTAGCCGGCGTCCTGGTCAGTACTACAATATATGTACTCTTGATCAATTCTTATCCTGTCAATCATGTTTCCCGTGAGGGTACCCTTTCGCCAACCATAGCTGACAAGAGCCCTTTTCAGGGGCAGAAGCTCGCAGGAACAACGGAAAAGTCACCTTTCCCTCCACTCCCAACGTCATCTGTTCCTCCAGTTACCCTCCCCGCTGCCACTACTCCGAAACAAGAGAAAGAGAGAAGCTCCACTGCACTCGTTATGCCCAAGCCTGAACTGTCTCTTTCGTGGAGCGGCCTGCCGCAGGAGTTCATTGATCTTCGCCGGGGTATCTGTCCCCCGTCCCTTCAGGATCTTAAGACGAACAAACCAGCATCATCAACAAGGATTAAACCTGTAGCCGGAAGCACCACCTCGTCCCCGGTTAGGCAATATCCCCCAAATAAGGGCCTGGTTCCTGGTGACCCTCCCCAATTGTATGGATCAATAACCGTTTTTGAGGGAGAAACCCTGGGGGATATGATACGCAGGATTTACGGACCGTATAGCTTTAATCCTGAGAACACCAAAAAAGTACTTGAGGTCAATCAGCATCTTCACAATCCGAATTGGATCAGTGTCGGTGAGATTATCCACATTCCGGAAATCCCGGTCAATGTGGCTTCTAACTCAGAAAGCGAGTGGTGGATTCAACTTGTATGCATGGGTCAAGTTCAGTATGCCTACCGCTTCCTTCGTATTTATTCCCATGGAGCGCCACCAATGCTCATACTTCCTGAACCGACGGAAGACGGAGGATATAAGTTCCGGATAGTCCTTGAAGACCATTTCCCAACCGAAGATGCTGCACGGGCAAAGATGCAGGAATTTTCTGCGGAGAGATTTCCTTGTATGTCATTACTGGAAGGGATTTCCCAGAGTCAGTTTGTTATTCGGTAACTATTCAGGTGGATAGTCTGTAGGTGTTTCGGTGGATAGGGGGGAATAACCATGCG
>CAZDYX010000214.1:0-6524 GCA_964509775.1 uncultured Desulfobulbia bacterium
AGAGATCATCATATACTGCCTTTCTTCTTGCAGGTTCGGCCATGTTGTCCCTCCTTTTGTCGTGATGGCAAAAATGAGCCCTACCCTTTACCGAAAATCCCCACTCTTCCCGACCGCCACTCGCAAGAGCCCCTCTCGGCCTATTTCAACCGCTGGGAAAGGAATAGATATTTTTCAACAACTCGATCTTCGGAAATTAATACAGACGTTGCACTGAAACAAGTGAAATACTGCCAACCAGGTAAAAAAACGAAAGGCTCAACTTGCCAATTGGTGACGCTGGCTGGGGTCAAGTCTATTTTTCTGACATTTACTTTTGATGCATTCGTAAAAAGTCGTCACCCCGGTGAAAACCGGGGTCCAGAGAGTACTTAACTTGTTGAAAATACTGGATTCCGGCTTTTGCCGGAATGACGAAAAACGAGGAATTTCTACTTTTTACGAGAGCATCAATTTTGGGTTTTGAATTAAGACGAGTCTCTTGCAAAAGTCATAAAAGCCGTAGTTTTGTCATTTCGACCAACGGGAGAAATCTTAAGGAAATCAATGTAGTGAAAGATTCCTCACTTCGTTCGGAATGACACATAATGGACTTTTGCAAGAGGCTCAGACAAATGATATTTTTTAGTTTACTAAATTAATAATATCGGTTATTTTCTATCTATGATAGCTAGAAAGCTCTATAGTCCCATATGCGACACAATGGCAAACGATTTGATCCTGGTGATTGTTGGTGCACGACAGACCGGCAAAACAACCATTTTGCGCCAACTGTACAAAGATTGCCAGTTGCACGGGAAAACAGCACATTTTATTAATCTGGAACGTCTTGATTATGTGGCTTTACTTAACCAGGCACCGGAACACATCTTTTCAATCCTGCCTCTCCCCCCTGAAGGTGAACGGGCTACGGTTTTTATTGATGAGATCCAATATCTGGACAATCCTTCAAATTTTCTGAAACTGCTGTTTGATGAATACCGAAATCGGCTGAAACTGGTGGTAACCGGCTCTTCGGCATTTTATATCGACCAAAAATTCACGGACTCCCTTGCTGGACGCAAACGCCTTTTTCATCTGCCAACCCTCTCCTTCAGCGAGTTTCTGCTGTTCAAACAGCGCGATGATCTGGCAAATCTCCTCCCGACACGTTTTTCTCCGGATAATTTTACTACAATGTCGCTACTGCCCCTGATGCAGAGGGATGAATTGGTGAGGCTCTTTAACGAGTTTTCCCGATTCGGCGGGTATCCGGCGGTAGTGCTTGCGACCGATGAAGGTGAAAAACTCCTGATACTGGAAGACCTGATCAACTCCTCCGTAAAAAAAGATATTTTAGAGTCGCGGATTCGACATCCAGAGCCTTATTTCATGATGATCAAGTTGCTGGCGGCTCAAGTCGGCTCACTTATGAACCGAAATGAACTATCAAAATCCATCGGGGTTTCGGTACAGGCAATCGACAATTATCTGTATGTGCTGCAAAAGTCATTTCATGCCGTGATGATAAAACCGTTCCATACTAATGTTCGTAAAGAACTGACCAAGATGCCGAAGCTTTACTTTGCGGACATGGGAATGCGGAATTATCTCGTTGGGGATTTTCGCGATTTTCGCCTGCGCAGCGACCGGGGGGCGTTTCTTGAAAACCTCTGTTTCAGACAGTTAAGCACACATACGGCGAGCGATGATATCTCTTTTTGGAGAACACAGGATAAAACAGAGCTGGATTTTGTGGTGATGGGTCAGTACGGTTTCGAGGTAAAATCAAACCCGGAGACATTTTCCCCCTCCACATATGCCGGCTTCCGGGAGCGGAATCCCGCTATTCCGGTGGATGTCATCACCTTCGACAGCTTTGCCGAAAAACCGACCCATCGCATCTGGGGAGCGTTCGGGATATGATCAGATATCTTGAATTCTGAGGAATATTCCAGCTATTTATCATTCTTTTGATGTCCCATGTTTTTATGTTACTCTCAAATCCATGAAACATCTTGACGAAACAATACTGCATACGATGACCGACAGGCTCGTAGCCGAGTTTGACCCGGATAAGATAATTCTGTTCGGTTCGCACGCATGGGGTACTCCTGCCGAAGACAGCGATGTTGACTTGTATGTGATCGTACCGGAGAGCAGCGAACGTCCGCTGCGGAGAGCGCGGCGGGCAATTGACTGCCTGGGGGGTATGAGGATTCCCAAGGATATTCTGGTGCGAACACGGCTAGAGGCGGAAAAGTATCGGTGTGTGTATGCCTCGCTGGAGAGTCAAATTTTCGAAAAGGGACGCGTTCTGTATGAGCGGCGCTAAAGAAGAGCTTACCAGAAATTGGCTTGTCAAGGCCAAGCGAGATCTGCTCTCGGCATTTGAATTGGCTGAGGCGGATTTCCCGCTGCTGGATACCGCCGCATACCATTGTCAGCAGCCTATAAACCTATGACCTATTCAAAACGTTTCTTCGATATCACCTGCGCACTCATTGCCTTGCTGCTGCTGTCCATACCAATGCTGGTAACCGCCCTGCTGGTCAAGCTGACATCACCAGGGTCGATTCTATACTGTTCTGACCGGGTGGGGCGAAACAACTTAATCTTCAAGATGCCCAAGTTCCGCACCATGCGCACCGATACCCCCGCGGTCGCCACCCACCTGCTTGGAAATCCTGACCAATGGCTGACCCCGGTCGGCAAGTTCCTGCGTAAATTAAGCCTGGATGAGTTGCCCCAGTTGTGGAGCATCATCAGCGGCGACATGAGTTTTGTCGGGCCGCGGCCCGCTTTATTTAATCAGGATGACCTGATAGCTCTACGTACCGAAATCGGGGTTCACCAGCTCACGCCCGGCCTGACCGGCTGGGCACAGATCAACGGCCGGGATGAACTGCCGATTCCGGTTAAGGTGGCGTTTGACGAATATTACTTGAAGCAGCGATCATTCCTGTTAGATATGCGGATCATCTTTCTGACGTTTGTGAAAGTGATCAAGGGCGAAGGGGTGACGCATTGAGTTATGAAGCACCTCTTTTTGCAATGAATACACTGGGTTGCATTTCGATTTACTTTGATAGCAAGTTATGCTAAGCAGACAATTTGTCCTAGTAACGGATCATTTTTTGGGTATAGGAACCTTGATATGAAAAGATTTTTGCTTCTATCTATTGCTGTTGCTGTCCTCTCCTTTTCGGTTGCCAGTGCAGAAGGACCTGCTGCTGCCCCCGCAATGTCAGCCGCCCCCGCAGGAGCAATTTCAGGCGCCCCTGCCCCTGGCTTTCCTTTTGCCCCGGCCAGCTCATCCCTCTTGCCCGGCCAAGCAGCGACCATGCCTGCGAGTCAGGCGCTCCCAGGGCAAGGGACTCAGACCACACCTCCCTCCGAGTCGCAGATTGATATGGCTCAAGAAACGAAGGTGGAAGGAGATGTGGCAACTGCAGCACAGGCGGCGACAAAAGGCGTGGAGATGGCCGAGCCCTCCGCCCTGGAAAGCGCCATGTCCGAGGACCCGCTCGCCGCGGAAAAGTCGCGGCCCCAGCAGTTCGCCGTGGGGCCTATCACCCAGTTCGGCTATAGCTTCTTCATGCACGAAGCGTGGGGGTTTGCGCCTCTTACCGATATACCGGTCGGTCCTGATTACGTGATTGGAGCAGGAGACCGCCTCGTTCTCACCCTCTGGGGGAGCATCGATGGGACCTATGAACTGGATGTGAACCGAGGTGGAGAGGTAGTGCTTCCGAAGGTTGGCGCCGTTAAGGTCTCCGGAGAGAGCTTTGGACAGCTCCCGGCGCTTTTCAATGCAAACCTTGCGCGTGTCTTCAAGGACTTCCAACTGAATGTCAACATGGGGAAACTAAGGCTGATCAAGGTGTACGTGGTGGGGCAGGTCACAGCACCGGGTGACTACAACCTAAGCTCCCTCTCCACCTTGATAAATGCCCTCTCTGCCGCCAGGGGCCCGACCAAGAACGGCAGCTTGAGGAACATTCAGATAAAGAGGAATGGCAGGCTCATCGAGAGCGTTGACCTGTACGACTTCTTTCTCAAGGGGGACAAGGGGAGGGACATCCGTCTCCAGTCCGGCGACACGATCCTCGTGCCGGTGATCGGCCCGGTTGCAGGGATAGCGGGCAACGTCAGGCGGCCCGCTATTTACGAGCTTAACGGAGAGAAGACCCTGAAGGATCTCTTGATGCTCGCCGACGGCATCAATCCGACCGGCTATCTCCAGAGGGTGCAGATCTCCCGCGTCCAAGCCCACGACAAGAAGGTGGTCACCGATTTCAATCTCGATCCCAAGGAGGGGAAGACCACGGAGGAGCTGACCGGGGCCATTGCCATTAGAGACCTTGACCTGGTAAAGATATTTCCCATAGACAGCACCCTGCGCGGATATGTGAGGCTGGAGGGGTATGTGCTTCGCCCCGGCGACTACGCCTTAAAGCCGGGGATGCGGCTATCCTCCCTGCTTGGGTCTGACAATCTCCTTCCGGAATACTACATGTCCGCTGGGCAGATTACCCGCCTCTATCCGCCTGATTTCCACCCTGAGGTGATGTTTTTCGACGTCGCCGGTGCTCTTAAAGGCGACCCGGCTAGCGACCTTGCACTTATAGAGTTCGACAAGGTGCGGATATTCTCCCGCTGGGAAATGGAGGAAATGCCCACTGTACGGGTAAGCGGAGAGGTGCAAAAGGCTGGCACCTATCGCCTTTTCGAAAATATGACGGTGCGTGATCTGCTCATGCAGGCGGGAAATGTGAAGCTCACCGCCTATCTGAAGAATGCCGATATTACCCGCATTAAACACAGCGGCGAGGCCGTTACCTCCTTCTCTGTCCCGGTGAATCTGACGGAGGCCCTGATGGGTGGGGAGGCAAATCTGAAACTGGAGCCTTTCGACGAGCTCTATGTCCGCAGGATACCGAACTGGGCGGAGGAAACCGACCGCTACATAACCTTAAAGGGTGAATTTGTCTTCCCTGGTGTCTACCCGATATACAAGGGGGAGCATCTTTCCAATATCATCAAGCGTGCCGGTGGGTACACGGACAATGCGTACCTGCCCGGGGTAAAGTTCACGCGCGTGCTCGTGCGTGAGCTCCAGCAGAAGCGGATGGACGAGGTCCTCGCGAGGACCGAGGTGGATATCTTAAAAAAACAGAGCGAGTTGACATCGACCGCCGCTTCCCCGGAAGAGCTGGCTGCGACGAAGGCCTCCCTGGATGGACTGATGAAGTCCGTCCAGATGTTAAAGCAGGCAAGAGCGGAGGGGCGGCTTATAACAAAGATTTCGAGTCCTGAGACGATGATGGATAGCGCTTACGACCTGGAGGCGATGGGTGGGGATACCATAGAGGTGCCGACGGACCCGAAGATGGTATCCGTGCTCGGAGAGGTCTACAACCCGACGAGCTTCGTCTTTAAGCCGGGGAATAGCATCGGGGATTACCTGATAAGGGCTGGCGGTGCCACCCGTGAGGCTCAAAAGGACGAATTTTACCTCATTAAAGCGGATGGAAGTGTGGTAAGCCGTCAGGCATCCTCGGGAGGATTTTTCGGCTACGGAGGTTTCCTGTCAAAGCGAGTTGATTCGGGCGACACTGTCGTTGTTCCGCAGCGTATGGAAAAGATCGCCTGGATGAGGGAAATTAAGGATATCACCACTATTCTCGCCCAGATCGCGCTTTCCGCAGGGGTGCTTATCGCTGCGGGGCTCTGAAGCGGAGAAAAAACGCCTAAGCCTTTAATAAGATGCCTCAGAAACACGGACAGAAAAAGATAAAGTCGGACTTCAGACCTCGTAAACGCCAAAGCGTTTCATTTGTTGTAACTATTTAATTTTGCTTAATTTTTTTGAAATTGGACACCACACACTGCCATAAGTGTCCAATTTCTATAATTCGCTAACAAAATAAACATGTTACGTTGGCTGTATAATTTTTACGTTTACGAGGTCTGGACTTTGAACTTTCATTGTGGAGTAACAATGTCGCACCCAGCCAAAAATTCTCCAATGCCTTTGATGACAAAGACCCCAAGCGTGCGGCGGCGATTGCCAACGCCTATGTTGAGGAGTTGGGCAAGATGGCTTCCGGCCTCAGCATGACCGGCGCCAGCAATAACCGTGTCTTTCTGGAAGGGCGGCTGGCTACGGCAAAGTCCGATCTGGTGCGGGCAGAAGAGGCCTTAAAGACATTCCAGAACAAGAACAAGGCGGTTGCTGTCACCGAGCAGACCTTGGCCTCCATTGAAGGGGTAGCTCAGCTACGGGGACAGCTTGCCGCCCAGGAGGTGCAGCTCGGCACGCTTAAGCGCCAATTCACAGCGCGGCTTAGCCGCAACCAAACTGTCATGACCAAACTGTCATGACTGTCCTCGCAGCCACCCACAAAGATGAAAATTCTCAGGCGAATATCGAATATCGAACCGCAGAACACCGAACCGCAGAAGGATAACCTTTCAATACGATATTTTCTCATTCTAACGGATTTTGGGGAGCAGCACGAACCCCGCCCAGTGAGGCAGAG
>CAZDYX010000215.1:0-1061 GCA_964509775.1 uncultured Desulfobulbia bacterium
GATCAGTTCAGCCACGAGTAGATCCAGAGTGGGTCGATTATTTTCAAGCAAATCCAATGCCCGATCAAGCTGTCCTTTGATGATACGTTCCGCACACTTGATGGCCTCGGCCCGTACGGGACCATCTTCTATCCCGCTGCTTATGGCAACCAGCCCCAGTTCTTCAGACATGCCGTACTCGCAAGCCATTTTCAGCGCCAGGTTGGTGGCGACCCGCAGGTCTTGGGAAAGCCCGGTGGAAAGCCCTTCTTCTTTGCCGTAGTAGAGGACTTCCGCGGCTCGTCCGCCCATGGCCTCACAGATCAATTGCTCAAGCTCTGATTTGGTGTACGATTTTCCGGCTTCATCCATCTCCCTTTCCATGAACCCTCCGGCATTGCCCCGACCAACGATCGTCACCTGCACCGGCGAATTGCCGCCGAGCCAGGCGAGCAAGGCATGGCCGGCCTCATGCCGCGCGGTCCGCCGCAGTTTGGTTAGGTCGGGAAGCTCGCGCGCCTCTCCCATTCGAAAGGTCTCAAACGCCTCATCGAGAAGCTCATCCGTCATCAACATCCCTTTTTGCGCAGCCCGCACGGCTGCCGTATAGATGATCCGCTCAAGATCCGCAATGGTCATCCCGGCGCTTTGTCCGGCCAGCCGCTCTAAGGTCTTCGGTGTCACCGTGCTTTTCTTGCGCTGGAGAATCGCTCTTTCCAGATACTGCTGGCGGGCCTGTTTATCAGGCTTATCCACCTCAATCGCCTCATCAAAACGGCGCTTGAGGGCCTCATCGAGCCGGTCAACCAGATTGGTCGCCGCCAAAACGATCACCGGCTGATCCTTGCGAGCGCGGAACGCAACGCTCCCTGCTGAGGGCCAGGGCCTTTTTCTCGCGCAACAGCCGGCGGTTGATGTCGATGAGGCTTTCGGCAAACTGATCCCGCCGCCTCTGCCAACCCCGTTTTCTGCGACCGGTAAAACCGGTGGAGAGTAGCCCGCGCGCCCCGCCAGCCCGGACGCAGGCAAGGAAAAGCTCATCATCGATGGGACGCCGAAACATCTCATCGAGTGCCTCATCA
>CAZDYX010000215.1:1071-6521 GCA_964509775.1 uncultured Desulfobulbia bacterium
CGTTATGGGCGTCAAGGTAAGAGGTACTTGCGGAAGAACTCGCATCATCGTCCTCGTCTTTGTCGTTGCTTACGGTGAAGGAGAGCAGATAGACCGGCGTCTGCGGCGAGCGCTCGTGAATAGTGCGCAGGATTTCACGGCCATCGTCGAGTGCCCGGGCGGAAAGCGGGACAAAATCCAGATCTTCATCAATAGCCACAGCCGATCGGCTGAAAGAAGAAGGGGCCTCAACGCGGGGCTTCACCCGGATGTCAAGCAGCACCAGGTCGAGGTCCTGCGTGGAGAGGATGTCAATGATTTCCGAGCTGTTCGAGGCGGAAAGCCAGTCGATCTCCGGCACCGCCTCCTGACAGAGGACGACGAATCGCGCCCCGGCCGCCAGCAGGACCTTGGGCTTCTCCTGAGCCTCAAAAAGCGCGTGCACCTCAGGATGGTGTTTCCCGGCGCCGCCTTCCACCTCAAAATAAATCCTGTCGATCTCTTCAAAGGTGTTTTCGAGCTTTTCCTCTCTATAAAGGCTACAGTACTTGAAGAGTTCTTCCTTGATGAATCTCTCCGCCTCGGATCTAAGCTGCCGCGCATCGACCCTCCCGCCTTCGCGAAGGACAAGGCAGATGGGCAACAGGGGGGCGTGGCCGATCTGTTTGAAGTACTGCTTTTCAAGCAAGGATTCGGTGCGAATGAGCGCTGCCGCGCACACCCGCTCCAGTTCGTTGACCCCGAGATGGTTGAACATGACAGGATAGCCTTGCGCGAGCCGCGAGCAGATGGGCTGCGGAAAGGCGGGCTGGCCGGTGCCGGGGTTCTTTTCGTTTTCGAGGGCGCTTAAGATCGTCCTTTTATGATAGCTTGAATTGGCGGCGCTGATTCCAACCTTGTTCGGATGGTCGTATAAAGACCGGCCCGCATTGGTGGTGAAGATAATAATTGTATCCCGGAAACTCACGTCATGTTCGGCGAACTTATCCGCGAGGCGGCCGGCATCGAGGATCTGGTAGAAGAGTTGAACCGTGGTAAGATGCGCCTTTTCTATTTCATCAAAGAGCAAGATGGCGTTTGGATTTTTTTCAACGAACCCGGTGAGCGAGCCCGGATGGGCATCCTTGTAACTTGGGGCAAACCCGATAAGTTCGTTATGGGCATGATGGTCGCTATACCCGGTCATGTCAAAGCGCTTAAAAGACCGACCCAGAAAGGAAGCGCAAAGCTCGGCGAGATATGTTTTCCCGACTCCGGGCGGGCCGGCAAAAACAAAGACCGCGGCTGGCCGTTTTCTTTCCCGGTCAGCGGCCGCGGTCAGCTCGGCGCTATAGAGCCCTTCGATAAAGGTATGAACGGCATGGTCCTGGCCGAACACCCTCGCCAGCAGTTCAGCTCTCAAGCCACGCAGCCTGTTTACCAGTTCGGCAATGGAGACGGCCATCTCCGCGGTCTCGTACCAGGCAGCGAGGATCTTGATAGCATCATCATGGCCGAGCGGGACAAGCCCTCCTAGCAGCCGGCAGGCCTCCCGCGACATGGCGATGGCGCAGACCAGATGACGGATGTCGATAAGACCGGGATGGCCCCGGTCCGGAACACCCTCACCCGATGCCAGGGTCTTGGCGGCGACAAGGATCTCCCGGAGCGGTCCAGTGAGATCCAACCTCCCGGGGCAGGGGGCTGGACGGCCAAGATCAGGGCATCTGGCCCGCAGCGCCGGAACATCGCCGTTGGTAAGACACTGGGCAAGGCGCACTCCAGCTTCGGCATCACTGCCTACCGCCGCAAGCAGGACCTCGATGCCCAAGGCATCCTGCACCTTTGCAAAGGCGCAATCTTTCGCGAGGTCAATAATGGCCTGGGCCTTTTCAGTAAACATATCTTCCCCTCTCTCTTCTTTCCTTCTACATTCGATATTCCTTGTTCAATATTCGATATCAGTCAAAAATCCTCAAAGCTCAAAAGGGGCATCCAGGTCATGAATCCAGACACAGTGGAAGAGCTTCTTCCACTCGCGGTTTTTCTCGATCAAGGTGTGGTAGTTGTCTTCATCCGTTCCAGCAAGGCAGCGCATGTCTTTGGCGAGGCGCTCTTTGATCAGATCCATGTAGTCCGCACCTGGTTTTGCCCCCGGAAAAATCTCCTCGAAATGGTTAAAAAACGGGATGACCTCGCCGTCCTGGCTTGTTTCCTCAAGCAGATGGCCCAGTTTCGCCCGCGCACTAGCGGGGTCTCCCTTTGTCTCCCAACCACTTGCCTTAAGGTCGATCTCGACGATTCTCCTTTACTTGCAAGCGGCCGGTAAGTCGCTTCCCTTGAGGCGGCCGGCAAGCCGCTCGACAATCTCCCCTGGCGAACGTCCGCCCTTTTGCACCAGTAGGATGCTCCGATCCGGATAACCCGCGAGATAATCAAGCAGGACCTTGCAGACCGGATCCTTTGCCGTGTTCTCGGCCTGCATCCGATCCCCATGGCCTGCTTTTGCTGGGGACAAGGCCCCAAGGTCCCGGCCATATTGATTAAGACAGGGTTTATACAGGCCTGGTTCGGGCTGCTGAACACCCGCAGCGGCAAGAACCTTTTCCATATCCTGCAAAGGGGATTCAAGAAGCGCCTTCAACAGGTGGACAATGCACCACTCCCGTGCCTGGGCGGATCCCGCCGTTTCTTCGGCCTTTTTGCAGATGGCGCGGCTTGCCGGCGAACGGTGCATGGCGCGCTGGCCATCGTAGGGCCGGCCGCCGGCGCCAAGTTGTTTTCGTAAACCCCGGCGGATTCGCTGACTGACCTGGGGCACCCCAATCGAGCGTTCGGCAAGCAGGGCGCGCGCCGCATCACGCTCGGCGAGAAGCGCCTTCACAAATCGGCTATCCTCTACGAGCCGGTCGATTTGCTGATCTTCCAGCTCCACGAACTTCAAGGCGGCCATGAACATATGCGAAGGCTCGATGAACTCGAATTGGCCGGCAATTGCCTCATGGGCGGCCAACGGCCAGGTGATTTGGATTGAAAGACCGGGGTTCACTGGGCACCTCTTTTGTGTTCGGGTTCAAACGATGATAATCTGCATCGCGGTGTTCAGTTGTCTTTTTATTTGACAGATTCAGCTCGCATGCATGACGCACTACTCAATGTCATTGACTTAAGCTCTCTCCCCATAATGCGATTCACCCAAGGCGTCATTCCGGCGAACCCCGGACTTAATCCGGGGCGGAATCCGGTCTTTTTAAGTAGTTCCGGATCCCGGCCTTCGCCGGGGTGACGAAAGAGGTGTTACCTGCTTCTGTCTTGTCTTTTCAGAGTTGTCTCCACCCAGTCACGTCAGCATCACTCGAATTCAAGTGATAAAGTCCAGAAAATTTTCGCGGCTTATGAGCTCGAACTCGGCGTTGTCATAGGTTTGCTTCCATAATCCGGGAGGGGCCGTCCTCTTTTTGCCCCACTTGAACTCATAACCGAAGAGTTTGCCTTCCCGTTCTTCGACCAGATCAATCTCCTTGCGATCATAGGTGCGCCAGAAATAGTTGGCGGCGTAAATTCCGTGATAGTTTTGTTTTTTCATCCTTTCGATAAAGAGGTAGTTTTCCCAGAGTTGGCCGGTATCGTTTCGGGTTCGCAGGTCGTTGAAATTATTGATAACCGCGTTGCGGATGCCGTTGTCCCAGAAATAGTAACGGCTGGTCTTGGCCACCTCTTTGCGCAGGTTGCGGGAAAACCCCGGCACCCTCTTGATGACGAAGGTTTTTTCCAGAAGATCCAGGTAACGATCCACGGTCTGCTTGGCAATTCCCAATGAATTGCCAAGCTCGTTTAGGGAAACCTCCCCGCCGATTTGAAAGGCGAGGAGTTTCAGGAGATCGGATAGTTTTCTGGAATTTTTTATTCTTTCAAGTTCGAGAATGTCTTTCAACAGGTAGGAATCACGCAGCGTTGTCAGATAATCCATCCTGACCGTGTCGTTTGCGGCAGTCAAGCTCTCCGGGTAACAGCCGAAAACCAGAAACTGTTCCAACATCTCCATAACCTTCATCGGTCCTGCGGTTTCGGAAAGCTCAAGAGCGGCCAGGGGATAGAGAAGCATGATTTTCTGTCGGCCAGTCAGTGGCTCGCCAAGTCTGTTGGACAATTCAAAGGAAGATGACCCGCTGGCGATAACCCGGCACGCGGGAAGATGGTCGACCAAAAGCTTTAACCCTGCTCCCGCCTCGGCAATCCGCTGAGCCTCGTCAATAACCACCAGGTCGTAACCGTTGAAGGCATTTTTGATCTTCCGAACTTCCCCGGATTCCAGAATGTCGCGGACGAGCCGATCCTCACCAGTGCCGAGATAGTATTTGCCCTGAAAACGCTCCAGAAACTGCTTTATCAAGGTTGTCTTGCCAACCTGGCGAGGGCCATAGAGGACAAGCACTTTTCCTTCCTGCAGCATTCCTGATATTTTGTCGTCATAATAGCGCGGCAGCAGCATTATCGTCTCTTCCGAAGAGGTTGGATCAACCGATCAACAACATGGTCAGATCCGGACAGATGGAATAATTTTTGAAATATGGCAACTAAACTTTACAAATTTATCTATAATTTGGCAAGTCACGTTTCCAAATTTTAGATAATACCTCCCCTTCTG
The DNA here is from genome assembly GCA_964509775.1 of uncultured Desulfobulbia bacterium. Lineage (GTDB taxonomy): Bacteria > Desulfobacterota > Desulfobulbia > Desulfobulbales > CAZDYX01 > CAZDYX01. The sequence continues at coordinate 5,678 of CAZDYX010000215.1, forward strand.
CACCGGGACGTTCCGCGATATGGCAGAAAACATCCCGGGCCGCGACCAACCTCCTTGTCCCTCTCCGCTCTCCGAGTCAGCCGGCCTCAAGGCCATAATAGCGCTCCACCCTGCGCATAATGCCAGAAATTTCTATTCAACAATTAAACAACATTCCATGACTTTACATTTGAGCCTACTGTTCAAATTTCAGCTCATATATCAGTTCCAAAAGCTTGATGGTTCCATCCTCGCTTCCCGATACGGCATATCTCCCATCAGCGCTGAGACTGACGGAGGTGACTGCACGGTCATGGCCCTCGAAGGTACGCAGGCATTGCCCTGTTTCTACATCCCAGAGCTTGACCGTCTTGTCCAGGCTTCCCGATACAACATATCTCCCATCAGCGCTGAGACTGACGGACTTAACCCAATCACCATGGCCCTCGAAGCTGCGCAGGCACCGCCCTGTCTTTACCTCCCAGAGCTTGAGTGTCTTGTTCTTGCTTCCCGATACCACATATCTCCCATCAGCGCTGAAACTGACAGAAAAGACTTGACCACCATGGCCCTCGAAGGTACGCAGGCATTGCCCTGTTTCTACATCCCAGAGCTTGACCGTCTTGTCCAGGCTTCCCGAAACTGCATATCTCCCGCCAGCGCTGATACTGACGGAAGTAACATAACTACCATGACCCTCAAAGGTCCGAACCAATCCCATCGATCCAATCTCGATACCCCCAAACAGCCCGGCAAATCTCCCCGGGTATTCGCTTAACTCCTTTTCGGCGGCCTCGATGTCGAACCTTTCGACATGGACGCGGGCCAAAAGTTCGGCTATTTTCTCCCTGCTGTGGCGAGGGTT